>NZ_JAMSHW010000034.1:0-44896 GCF_023757525.1 Pseudomonas sp. MWU13-3659
TCGTAGCCGAGTACTCTATCCAGCTGAGCTATGAGTCCGTGTCTTGCTGCGCATTTCAGGTCGCTTAAACACTACATCTGCTTACAGCGCCCTGAGCGAATAATGGCGGTGAAGGGGGGATTCGAACCCCCGATACCCTTATGAGGTATACTCCCTTAGCAGGGGAGCGCCTTCGGCCACTCGGCCACCTCACCGCAACACGAGGCGAATATTAAACACACCCTTCCTCGTTTGCAACCCTTTTTTTGAAAAAAACTTCAAAAAAATTAAAGGCTTGGCTCCTCGTCCTTCTCTTTCTTGATCCGCAGGTAGATTTCCTCGCGGTGAACAGCCACTTCCTTGGGCGCGCTAACGCCAATACGCACCTGGTTGCCTTTGACACCCAGGACCGTCACGGTGATCTCACCGTCACCAATGATCAGGCTCTCGGCGCACCGACGAGTCAGAATCAGCATAGTTTTCTCCTCACTTGAATCTTCAGGGACAACAGTCTTTGTTTACAGGACCTGGCCGGGGACGACGGCATGGGCCCGGGACAACTGCCAGCGGTGCCTGGACAGGGACACCACCAGCGGGCAGAAACGCGAAGGGCGCGGCAAGCCGCGCCCCTCCAGGCAGCGTCTTACTCGCCCTGTCGGGCGGGAGCATCGAGTTCGAACGCGGTGTGCAGCGCGCGAACGGCCAGCTCCAGGTATTTCTCTTCGATCACGACCGAAACCTTGATTTCGGAAGTGGAGATCATCTGGATGTTGATGCTCTCCTTGGCCAGGGCCTCGAACATGCGGCTGGCGACACCCGCGTGGGAGCGCATGCCGACACCGACGATCGACACCTTGGCAATCTTGGTGTCGCCGATCACTTCACGCGCGCCGATTTCACGGGCGGTGTTCTCCAGTACGGCCAGCGCCTTCTCGTACTCGTTGCGGTGCACGGTGAAGGTGAAGTCGGTGGTGTTATCGTGCGAGACGTTCTGCACGATCATGTCCACTTCGATGTTCGCGGCGCTGATCGGGCCGAGGATCTTGAAGGCGACGCCTGGGGTGTCCGGGACGCCACGAATGGTCAGCTTGGCTTCATCACGGTTGAAGGCGATACCGGAAATGATCGGCTGTTCCATGGATTCCTCTTCATCGATGGTAATGAGGGTACCCGGACCCTCCTTGAAGCTGTGCAGCACGCGCAGCGGGACGTTGTACTTGCCGGCGAACTCCACCGAGCGGATCTGCAGCACCTTGGAGCCGAGGCTGGCCATTTCCAGCATCTCCTCGAAGGTGATCTTCTCCAGGCGCTGGGCCTGGGGCACGACACGCGGATCGGTGGTGTAGACGCCATCGACATCGGTGTAGATCTGGCATTCGTCGGCCTTCAGGGCCGCCGCCAGCGCCACGCCGGTGGTGTCGGAACCGCCACGGCCGAGGGTGGTGATGTTGCCGTGCTCGTCGACACCCTGGAAACCGGCGACCACCACGACACGCCCGGCCTTGAGGTCGGCGCGGATCTTCTGGTCGTCGATCTGCAGGATGCGCGCCTTGTTGTGCGCGCTGTCGGTGAGAATGCGCACCTGGTTGCCGGTGTACGACACCGCTGGCACGCCACGCTTCATCAGGGCCATCGACAACAGGGCGATGGTGACCTGCTCGCCGGTCGAGACAATCACATCCAGCTCGCGCGGCTCCGGCTGATCGGTGATCTGCTTGGCCAGGTCGATCAAGCGATTGGTTTCACCGCTCATGGCCGACAGCACAACCACCAGGTCGGTGCCTTGCTCACGGAATTTCTTGACCTTGTCGGCAACCTGCTCGATCCGCTCGATGGAACCGACAGAGGTGCCGCCAAATTTCTGTACGATCAACGCCATTTCAAAGGTGCCTCAGCCCTCAAGGGCCCCAAAAAACAATCCAACATGAAGAGGCCGGTGACTAGACCACCGGCCCCTTCATCTCAAAGTCCCTGCTCGGCGAACGGCACGGCGAGGGCCAGGGCCTGGTCCAGCGCGGCGACGTCGACGCCACCACCCTGGGCCATGTCCGGGCGACCACCACCCTTGCCACCTACCACCGAGGCAGCTTGTTTCATCAGGTCGCCAGCCTTGAGTTGGCCGGAGAGGTCCTTGGTCACGCCAGCCACCAGCACGACCTTGCCCTCATGCTCGCTGCCCAGCAGGATCACTGCGTGGCCGAGCTTGTTCTTCAGCTGATCGACGAGCGCCAGCAGGGCCTTGCCGTCCTGCCCATCCAGGCGGGCGGCGAGAACCTTGGCACCCTTGACCTCAACGGCCGCATTGGAGAGATCGTCCCCGGCGGCGCTGGCGGCCTTGGCCTGCAGCTGCTCGAGCTGCTTTTCCAACTGGCGGTTGCGCTCGAGCACAGCCGACAGCTTGTCGATCAGGTTGTCGCGATTGCCCTTGACCAACTGCGCGGCTTCCTTGACCTGCTCTTCGGCAGCGTTCAGGTAGGCCAGCGCTGCGGCGCCGGTGATCGCTTCGATACGGCGCACGCCAGAGGCCACGCCGCCTTCGCTGATGATCTTGAACAGGCTGATGTCGCCGGTGCGCTTGGCGTGGATGCCACCGCACAACTCGACGGAGAAGTCACCGCCCATGCTCAGCACGCGCACGGTGTCGCCATACTTCTCACCGAACAACGCCATGGCACCCTTGGCCTTGGCAGTCTCGATATCGGTCAGCTCGGTCTGCACCTCGGTGTTACGGCGCACCTCACGGTTGACGATATCTTCCAGGGCCTTGATCTGCTCTGGCTTGACCGCCTCGAAGTGGCTGAAGTCGAAACGCAGGCGCTGGCTGTCGACCAGCGAGCCTTTCTGCTGCACATGCTCGCCCAGCACCTGGCGCAACGCTTCGTGCAGCAGGTGGGTAGCGGAGTGGTTCAGCGAGGTGGCGTGCTGCACGTCGGCATCGACGCGGGCTTCGACCGTGGCGCCGACCGCCAGCGCACCGCTGGCGATCACACCGTGGTGCAGGAAGGCGCCACCGGTCTTGGTGGTGTCGCGTACATCGAAGCGCGCGGCGCCGGCCTGCAGGTAACCGGAGTCACCCACCTGGCCGCCGGACTCAGCGTAGAACGGGGTACGATCGAGAACGACGACGCCCTCCTCGCCTTCTGCCAGTTGCTCGACCGACTGGCCATCCTTGTACAGGGCGATGACTTTGCCCTGGCCTTCGGTAGCGTCATAGCCGAGGAAGTCGGTGGCGGTGTCGACCTTGACCAGGCTGTTGTAGTCCATGCCGAAGGCGCTGGCGGAGCGAGCACGCTCACGCTGGGCTTCCATCTCGCGCTCGAAGCCGGCTTCGTCGATGGTCAGCTCGCGCTCGCGGGCGATGTCGGCGGTCAGGTCCATGGGGAAGCCGTAGGTGTCGTACAGCTTGAACACCACGTCGCCCGGCACGACCTTGCCCTGCAGCTGGGCCAGGTCCTGCTCGAGGATGCGCAGGCCTTGCTCCAGCGTCTTGGCGAACTGCTCTTCCTCGGTCTTGAGCACGCGCTCGATGTGCGCCTGCTGGCCTTTCAGCTCAGGGAAGGCTTCACCCATCTCAGTGACCAGCGCGGCGACGATCTTGTGGAAGAAGCTGCCCTTGGCACCCAGTTTGTTGCCGTGGCGGCAGGCGCGGCGAATGATGCGGCGCAGCACATAGCCCCGGCCTTCGTTCGAGGGCAGCACGCCGTCGGCGATCAGGAAGCCGCAGGAACGGATGTGGTCGGCAACCACTTTCAGCGATGGCTGTTCGTCGTTGCTGCAACCGATGGCTTCGGCGGCGGCGGCCAGCAGGCTCTGGAACAGGTCGATCTCGTAGTTCGAGTGCACGTGCTGCATCACCGCACTGATGCGCTCCAGGCCCATGCCGGTATCCACCGACGGGGCCGGCAGCGGGTGCAGGACGCCATCGGCGGTGCGGTTGAACTGCATGAAGACGTTGTTCCAGATCTCGATGTAGCGGTCACCGTCTTCTTCCGGCGAGCCGGGTGGGCCGCCCCAGATGTCGGCGCCGTGGTCGTAGAAGATCTCGGTGCACGGGCCGCATGGGCCGGTGTCACCCATGGTCCAGAAGTTGTCGGAGGCGTACGGGGCGCCTTTGTTGTCGCCGATGCGCACCATGCGCTCGGCCGGCACGCCGACTTCCTTGGTCCAGATATCGTAGGCTTCGTCATCGCTGGCGTAGACGGTGACCCACAGCTTCTCTTTCGGCAGGTTCAGCCACTTGTCCGAGGTGAGGAAGGTCCAGGCGAAAGTGATGGCATCGCGTTTGAAATAGTCGCCGAAGCTGAAGTTGCCCAGCATCTCGAAGAAGGTGTGGTGGCGAGCGGTGTAGCCGACGTTTTCCAGGTCGTTGTGCTTGCCACCGGCGCGCACGCACTTCTGGCTGCTCACGGCGCGGGTGTAGGCGCGCTTTTCCTGGCCGAGGAAGCAGTCCTTGAACTGGTTCATGCCGGCGTTGGTGAACAGCAGGGTCGGGTCATTGCCCGGGATCAGGGAGCTAGAGGCGACGCGAGTATGTCCCTGCTCTTCGAAGAAGCGGAGGAAGGCTTCACGGATTTCTGCGCTTTTCATAGGTTCTTCCACGGAAACGGCGGCCACACGTCGAATCGACGAAACGACGGCAAAGGGCCGCATTATATCGGTCCTGCAGTCTCGGTGCAGTGTGTTTATGCGATAGAAACCGTCGACTGGACGGTTTGCAGGGCTAAAGCAATAGAAAACGGCATGACCGCGATGCTATCGCCAGCGTTTCGCTACTGGCAAGCCAATTACGGCGCAGGTGGGAGGAAAATGGAATGCAGGGTGAATGAAAAGAGTTTCATCCGTGAAGGGATCCAAAACCGAGCCACTCCACCGGGCTTTGCACAAGCCACTGTAGGAGCGGCTTCAGCCGCGATCACCCGCAAAGCGGGTGCCACGCACCGCGGCGCCTGCATCGCGGCTGAAGCCGCTCCTACAGAGGGTTGGTGTCAGGCCAGACGCTGCCCCGAATCCGGCACGATCAGGATGCCGGCGCGCAGCCCGTTCTTCACCTTGGGGTTAGGGAAAATGATTCGCGCGCCCTCCTCCTCGACGACCCAGCGCATCTCGGCCAGGTCCTCGGCCAGCAGGTAGCCCTTGCTCAACTCGGAGAAGTTCTCGATATCCGCCGGCAAGTGCAGGTGGAAGCTGTCGCTGTGCTTGATGATTTCGCGAGCAACGCTGAACAGTTGCAAGCCATCCAGAGTTTCTTCACTCGCAGGCTCCGAACCTTCGATGATCTGGACCAGGCGATCTTTCAGACGGCTCAGGTTGACCTGCTGGTTCTGGCCGAACGGACGGGCCTTGCCCAGCTCCAGCGTGAATGCCTCGGCATCCAGCTGCTCGTAAGTGAAAGCACTGAAGGTGATCGACGACTTGCTCTGCAGCAACACTGCCTCCATCCCGGCCGCAGCCAGACGCGCCAACTCACGACGGGAGTGCTTGCGCCCCTCCTTGTACGGATAAAGTGCGAATTGCTCGATCTTGGACCCGCGGATGGCGGTATGCAGGTCGTAATGCAGGCGGGTGCGCTCGGGTTTGCTGAAAAATACCCGGGCGAACTGTTCGAGCTCCGCGGCACGCAGCGCCTCGAAGCCACTGGAGAGCTCATGGCGACCATTGAACAGGCGATTGATGTCCTGCTCGATGAAGCGCTCACCCTTGCGGATCGCCGCTGGGTTGCCGAACAGGAACAGCACCCGCGCACGGGGTTTGATTTCGCCGTTGGCGATACCATGCAGCAACAATTCGAGCAACTCGATCGGCGCCGTCTCGTTGCCATGGATACCTGCCGACAGCAGCAGGTCGAGCCCGCAATCATCGCTTTCGGGCGGGCGCACTTCCAGCGCGCCCTCCCCCAGCCAGCGCAGACGCACGCCCCTGGTGGTCACTTGGGTCTTCTCGGCCGGTTCGTGGCCGGTCAGGGTCAGCTCAAGCAGTTTGCCAAGGGCAAGCATAGGCGCTTCCTTAGTGGTGGTGGCCGCAGTCCGGGCCGTGGACGTGGTCGTCGTCACCGGCAACGTCGGCCGGCTCCATTTCCAACTGCAGGCTGACCAGGTTGGTGGCCATCGGGCGCAGCAGCAGGTTGGCGTACTCGGCGTCGCCTTCCTCGACATCGACACCGATCAGCAGCTGGCCGCGGCCGTCCTGCTGGATCCACACTTCCTTGCCTTGCCAGACCACGGCAAAGCGGGTGCACGAGGTTTCCAGCTGGGTGCCGTCTTCATCTTCCAGGATCAGGCGCAGGGCGTCGGACATTGCAATTTCTCTCTATCAAGGTTGGCGTTGGAACGGATAGACCGAGCCCAGTTTGAGGATCTGGGTCAGTTCATCCAGTGCCGTACGGCATTCAACCAGCAGCTGTGGGTCGGCCAGGTCCGCCTCGCCAAGGCGATCGCGGTAGTGCTTGTCGACCCACTGCACCAGGGTGTCGTACAGCGAGGCAGTCATGATAACGCCTGGATTGACCGCCGCCAGCTCCGATTCCTTCAACGCCACGCGCAAACGCAGGCAAGCCGGGCCGCCGCCGTTCTGCATGCTTTGCTTGAGGTCGAACACCTTGACCTCCTTCACCGGGCCGCCCTGGCTGGTCAGCTGGCCCAGGTAGGCCCAGACGCGTTCGTTGTTGCGGCACTCTTCCGGCACCACCAGCAGCATCGAGCCGTCCTCGCGGCTGAGCAGTTGGCTGTTGAACAGGTAGGAACGCACCGCGTCCTCTACCGTCACCGCTGCGCGTGGTACGCAGATGCCTTTGAAGTTGCCACCCTTGCTGGCCAGTTTAGCCTGCAGCTGCCCCAGCACCGCGTCGGTCTCGAGGAAGGCGTCCTCGTGGTAGAACAGCACCTCGCCGTTGCCCACCGAGATCACGTCGTTGTGGAACACGCCCTGGTCGATCACCGCCGGGTTCTGTTGAGCGTAGACCACACCGTCATCGCTCAGCCCGTGCAGGCGAGCGACGGCCTGCGAGGCCTCCAGGGTCTGGCGCGCCGGATACTTCTGCGGCGCTGGGTAACGACTGTCGAAGGCGCTACGACCATAAACGAAGAACTCGACACCAGCCTCGCCATAAGCGCGGCAGAAACGGGTGTGGTTGGCCGCACCTTCGTCACCGAATTGCGCCACGGCCGGCAGCGCTTCGTGATGGGCGAAGACCTTGTCATCGCTGAACATGGCACCGAGCACACGACTGGTGGTTGGGTGCTCGATGCTGCGGTGGTACTTGCAGTTGAGGTTGGCGGCGGTGAAATGCACGCGCCCATCGGCCGTGTCGGCACTCGGGCTGACGGTAGCGGCGTTGGCCACCCACATGCTCGACGCCGAGCAACTGGCAACCAGCAGCGGCATGGCATCTTTCGCGGCGCGCTGGATCACTTCGGCATCGCTGCCGGTGAAGCCCAGGCGGCGCAGCGCAGCCACGTCCGGACGCTCCTGCGGGGCCAGCACGCCCTGCTGGAAGCCCATTTCCATCAGCGCCTTCATCTTCGCCAGGCCCTGGCGCGCGGCTTCGCGCGGGTTGGACCCCTGCTGACTGTTGCTCTGCGAGGCCACGTTGCCGTAGGACAGGCCGCCGTAGTTGTGGGTCGGCCCCACCAGGCCATCAAAATTCACTTCAAAGGATTTCATCGGCAAGGCTCCGAGACCTGTTGTTATAGGGTGACGCCCGGCGTCAGGGTCGCCGGCAGTGCAAGGCTCGCGGTCTCCAGCGAAGCCACGGGGTAGGCGCAGTAGTCCGCTGCGTAGTAGGCGCTGGCGCGGTGGTTGCCGCTGGCGCCGACGCCACCGAACGGCGCGCTGCTGGCGGCGCCGGTCAACTGCTTGTTCCAGTTGACGATGCCGGCGCGGCTGCGCAGCCAGAAGTGCTGGTAGCGAGCGTTGGAGTCCGACAGCAGGCCAGCGGCCAGACCATACTGGGTGTTGTTGGCCTCCTCGATTGCCGCGTCGAAGTCGGCATAGCGAATCACTTGCAGCAACGGACCGAAGAACTCTTCGTCAGGGCGCCCAGCCACAGCGGTGACATCGATGATGCCAGGCGTGAGCAAGGCGGCCCCGGCTTGCGGCTGGGTCATTTCCAGCAGCGCCACGGCGCCCTTGCCGATCAGCTCGGCCTGGGCCGCCAACAGCGCACGGGCAGCTTGCAGCGAGATCACCGAGCCCATGAACGGCGCGGGCTGCTGGTCGAATGCGCCGACACTGATGCTGCGGCTGACCTCGACCAGGCGCTGGATGAGCGCATCACCCCACGCACCCTGCGGTACCAGCAGGCGGCGGGCACAAGTGCAGCGCTGGCCGGCGGAGATGAAGGCCGACTGGATGATGGTGTAGACCGCGGCGTCCAGATCCTTGACTTCATCGACCACCAGCGGGTTGTTGCCGCCCATTTCCAGGGCGAGGATCTTGTCCGGGCGGCCGGCGAACTGCTGGTGCAGCAGGTTGCCGGTACGGCTGGAACCCGTGAAGAACAGACCGTCGATGCCTGGGTTGGCGGCCAGCGCCACACCGGTTTCACGGGCACCCTGAACCAGATTGAGTACACCGGCAGGCAGGCCGGCTTCGACCCAGCACTTGACCGTCAGCTCAGCGACCTTCGGTGTCAGCTCGCTAGGCTTGAAAACTACGCAGTTGCCGGCCAGCAGCGCTGGAACGATATGTCCGTTGGGCAGATGACCGGGGAAGTTGTACGGGCCGAACACCGCGACCACGCCATGGGGCTTGTGCCGCAGCACAGCAGTAGCGTCCGCCAGTGGGCCGCTCTTCTCGCCAGTACGTTCACGATAACTCTGCACCGAAATAGCGACTTTGTTGACCATGCTGGTCACTTCGGTGGCCGATTCCCACAGCGGCTTGCCGGTTTCTTCACCGATGCAGTGCGCCAGCTCTTCGGCGCGCGACTTGAGCTTGCCGGCAAAAGCCTCAAGCACACTGACGCGCGCCTCCAGGCTCAGCGATGCCCAAGCGGGGAACGCCTGGCGGGCAGCCTCAACGGCAGCCTCGACCTGGGCTGCGTCGGCGCCCTGCCCCTGCCAAACCACAGCCTGGCTGACAGGATTGAGCGATTGCAGGGCTTCGCCCTGGCCGGCCAGCCACTGGCCTGCGATGTAATGCGTGGTCATTTATTGAGCCTCCCGGCCAGCGGACAGCGGCACCGCGCGCACATTGTCGCCAGCGCCCAGGCGCAGGCGCTTGGCAGTCTGTGGATCGACTACCAGGGTGCCGGCCGCCAGGCGTGCGGGCGCTGCGGTGATACGGCAGTCTTCACGCTTGCGGTTATGAATGATGTAGGGGGTGGCGTCGTCGCCCGGCGTGCCCACGGCCAGCACCAGGGTCTCGCTGTCGCGCACGGCGCGGATCTTCGAGGTCTCGCACTCGATGGCGGGGCCTGCGTCGAAGATGTCGACGTAGCCCTGGTAATTGAAGCCTTCGCGCTTGAGCATGGCCAACGCAGGCTCGGTGTCGGTGTGAACGCGGCCGATCACATCACGCGCAGCTTGCGACAGGAAGCAGGTGTACAGCGGGAACCTGGGCATCAGCTCGGCGATGAACGACTTGTTGCCCACGCCAGTGAGGTAGTCGGCCTGGCTGAACTCCATCTTGAAGAAGTGCCGCCCCAGGCTTTCCCAGAACGGCGAACGGCCCTGCTCGTCGGACATGCCGCGCATCTCGGCGATGATCTTGTTGCCGAACAGTTCGGGGAACTCGGCGATGAACAGCATGCGCGCTTTCGACAGCAAACGGCCGTTGAGGCCCGTGCGGTGATCACCGCGCAGGAACAGCGAGCACAGTTCGGAATTGCCGGTCAGGTCGTTGGCCAGGAACAGCGTGGGGATCTCGCGGTAGATGTTCAGCTCCTGCGAGGCGCTGACGGTCAGCCCGACCCGGTAGTTGTACCAAGGCTCACGCAGGCCGACGGCACCAGCGATGGCACTGATGCCGACCACCAGGCCCTCATCGTTCTCCAGCACGAACAGGTAGTCGGTGTCGCCGCGCTCGGCTTCGCCACGGAAGCTTTTCTCGGCCCAGCCAACACGCTGGCCGAGGCGCTCCTCGTTGGCGGGAAGCGTGGTCAGCCCGGTGGTGCCGGTGCTGCGGGCCAACTCGATCAGCGCGGGTAAATCGCTGCTGCGTACAGGACGAACGATCATGCTATCTCCTTGTGCGGCGGTCTGTGCCCGCCGCGAAACTCTCTGTTCCGGCGTCTCAGACCGCGACCAGGCGCACGCTGGCGCCCTCGCCGACTCCCAGGGCCTCGGCGGCTTCGCTGTTCAGGCTGACCGGTTTGCCCGGCACCCAGTCAAGCTCCAGCAGCACCGCGCGGTAATCCTGCAACTGGCCATTACACACCAGGTAAGGGCGCCCGCCCTTGATCGGGGCGTCGTCGAGCTTGACCGGCACCACGCGGCTCTGGGCGATGGAGCGAATGCCCGAGGTACGTGCATGCAAGGTTGGCCCGCCGTCGAAGATGTCGATGTAGTGCTCGGTCTCGAAGCCTTCGCGCATGAGGATGTCGAAGGTGATCTGCGCACGCGGGTGGACCTGGCCCATGGCTTCCTGCGCCGCATCGGGCAACAGCGGCACGTAGATCGGGTAGTGCGGCATCAGCTCGGCGAGGAAGGTACGGCTCTTCAGGCCGCACAGGCGCTCGGCGTGGGCATAGTTGAGGTCGAAGAAGTTGCGGCCGATGGCATCCCAGAACGGCGATTCGCCCTGCTCGTCGCTATAACCGACGATTTCGGTCACCACCGACTCGGCGAAACGCTCGGGGTGGGCGGCCATGAACAGCAGGCGCCCACGGGAGTTCAGCTCGGCGAAGGCACTGCTCACCAGCTCCGGCACCACATAGAAACTGGTCAGCAGGCTGTTGCCGGTCAGGTCGTGGCACAACGACAGGACGTGGATCTTGTTGTGGATCTTCAGCTCGCGCGAGGCGTGCACGAAGGTCTCGTTGCGAAAGCTGTAGAACGGCTCGGAGTAGCCGGCCGAGGCGACGATGGCCGAGCAGCCGACCAGCTTGCCGGTGGCGCTGTCCTCGAGCACGAAGAAATAGCTCTCCTCGCCATTGAAACTGACTTCGGCGGCGAAGGAAGTTTCCGACGCGGCGATCTTGTCGCCCAGGCGGCCGGCATCGTCCGGTAGCGAGGTGACACCAATGGGGCTGTCGGCAGCCATGCGCTGCACTTCGTTCAGATCCGCCATTTGTGCGGGGCGCATCACCAGCATGGTGTCACTCCTTTCGGGATAGCGCGCCGATCACATCGGCACGGAAAAACGGCGGGCACGCGCCACTACCTGCAAGCAGGTGCCCGCACTGGAATTCAGGTATCGCCGGCCCCGCTCAGGGCCGGCGAACAGACCGAGGGCTCAGCCCTGGGTCAGTTTGCGCACGGCGCGCTCGAAGCGAGCCAGGCCTTCGTCGATGTCGGCATCTTCGACCACCAGGCTCGGGGCAAAGCGCACCACGTCCGGGCCGGCCTGCAAGACCATCACGCCTTCTTTTTCGGCGGCGTTGAGGATGTCCTTGGCCTTGCCTTTCCAGGCCTCGCTCAGCACACAGCCGATCAGCAGGCCGACGCCGCGCACCAGGGTAAACAGGCCGGTTTCCTGGCCGATCTTTTCCAGGCGGGTCTTGAAGCGCTCATGCTTGGCCTTGATGCCTGCCAGGGTTTCCGGGGTGTTGATCACGTCAAGCACGGCGCAAGCCACGGCGCAGCCCAGGGGGTTGCCGCCGTAGGTGGTGCCGTGGGTACCGACTGCCAGGTGCTTGGCGATGTCGGTGGTGGTCAGCATGGCGCCGATCGGGAAGCCCCCGCCCAGGCTCTTGGCGCTGGTCAGGATGTCCGGCGTCACGCCGTAGTGCTGGTAGGCATACAACGAACCGGTGCGGCCGACGCCGGTCTGCACTTCGTCGAAGATCAGCAGGGCGTTGTGCTCGTCGCACAGCTTGCGCGCGCCTTCGAGGTAGGCTTTGTCAGCCGGGACGACACCGCTCTCACCCTGGATCGGTTCGATGACCACGGCGCAGGTCTTGTCCGATATCTGTGCCTTGAGCGCTTCCAGGTCGTTGTACGGGACGTGGCTGATGCCGGTGATCTTCGGGCCGAAGCCGTCGGAGTACTTCGGTTGGCCACCAACGCTGACGGTGAACAGGGTGCGACCGTGGAAGCTGTTCACGGTGGCGATGATTTCATGTTTCTCGGGGCCGAAGCGGTCGTGAGCAACGCGACGGGCCAGCTTGAAAGCGGCTTCGTTGGATTCAGCACCGGAGTTGCAGAAGAAAGCGCGCTCCGCGAAGGTCGCGTCCACCAGTTTGTGCGCCAGGCGCAGGGCCGGTTCGTTGGTGAAGACGTTGGAGACGTGCCAAAGCGTATTGGCCTGCTCGGTCAACGCTTTGACCAATGCCGGATGGCAGTGACCCAGGGCGTTCACGGCGATGCCGCCGGCGAAGTCGATCAGCTCGCGACCCGACTGGTCCCAGACGCGGGAGCCCTCGCCGCGCACGGGAATGAACGCCGCGGGGGAGTAGTTCGGCACCATGACCTGGTCGAAATCGGCACGTTGCACCGGGGCTTGCTCAACGGACATCTGAGTCTCCTGAAGAGGAACGCTGGCCTGGAAGTGGCGAGCGATGAAGGGATTGTAAGGACTGATCGGCGCCTGTCCTTGCTGCCAGGCGACAACTTGTTACAGCGCAAAACCGTGTTTTCACGCGGTTTTCGGCAATGCGACAAACAGTGTCGCAATAGCGCAGTGTAACGACAGAGCGAGATTGGGTGAACGGTTGTTCATTGTAGGAGCGGCCTTGTGCCGCGAAAGGGCTGCAGAGCAGCCCCGACAGTTTCAAATGCGCAGCCGAAATCGCGGGGGTCGCCTTGCGACCCTTTCGCGGCACAAGGCCGCTCCTACAGGGTGCGGTGTTCGCCGTCAGCCCTTCTCCGCCGGCGCCGAGCTCAGCTCGAACGGGCTGCTGCTGCGCCGCTGGTTGCGGTCTTCACGGGGGGTTGCGCCAAAGAAGTTGCGGTACGCACTGGAGAAATGCGGCCCGGACGAGAACCCGCACGACAAACCGATCTGGATGATCGACTTGCTGGTCTGCATCAGCATCTGCCGCGCCTTGTTCAGGCGCAGTTCCAGGTAGTACTGGCTGGGAACGCGGTTGAGGTACTGCTTGAAGATCCGCTCCAACTGGCGACGGGACACGCACACATGCTGGGCGATCTCGTCGGTGGTCAGCGGCTCTTCGATATTGGCCTCCATCAGCAACACCGCCTGGGTGAGCTTCGGATGACTGGAGCCCAGGCGATTCTGCAGCGGGATGCGCTGACGCTCGCCACCTTCGCGAATGCGCTCGACCACCAGTTCTTCCGAGACCGCCCCCGCCAGTTCCGCGCCATGATCGCGCGCCAGCACCGCCAGCAGCAGGTCGGTCACCGCCATGCCGCCGCAAGCAGTCAGGCGGTCCCGATCCCAGTCGAACAGGTGGCTGGTAGCAATCACCTTGGGGAAGCGCTCGGCGAAATCATCCTGCCAACGCCAGTGCACCGCCGCCCGGTAACCGTCGAGCAAGCCCAGCGTCGCCAGCGGATACACGCCGGCGGACAGACCACCGATCATGCAGCCACTGCGCGCCAGCTGCTTGAGCGCGCTCGACAGCGCCGAACCTATCGCAGCAGGCGGCTCATCGGCCAGCAGGAACAACTTTTGACACCCTTCCAAGCGGCCATTCCAGGCTTCGCCCGGCAGGCGCCATGCGCCCTCCTGGCCCACTTCAGCCTGGAGAAACACCAGCTCGTAGACCACGTCCGGATGCACCCGCTGAGCCACCTGCAACACCTCTTCAGCCAATGCGAGCGTCAGCGGCCGGGTGCTGGGCCAGATGAGAAATCCGATTCGCTGAGTGGTCATAGGGCGTGGTCCGAAACCTGGGAAGGAGGGGTCGCGCTTGTGGCGCCGAGGCACGCTGCGCGCGTTGCGCAGCATGCCCCATTCTGGTGCAAAAGTGCAGCGATTACTTCAGGCTGCCGGAGAGGAACTGCTTGAGCCGTTCCGACTGTGGGTTGACCAGCACTTCACGCGGGCAGCCACGCTCTTCCACCAAACCTTTGTGCAGGAACACCAGCTGGTTGGACACCTCGCGGGCAAAGCCCATCTCGTGGGTGACCACGACCATGGTGCGTCCTTCCTGGGCCAGTGACTGCATCACCTTGAGCACATCACCCACCAGCTCCGGATCCAGCGCCGAGGTAGGTTCGTCGAACAGCATCACCTCAGGCTCCATGGCCAGGGCGCGAGCAATGGCCACGCGCTGCTGCTCGCCACCGGACATGTGGCCGGGGAAGGCGTCCTTGCGGTGCGCCACGCCAACCTTGGCCAGGTAATGCTCGGCCTTCTCCAGCGCTTCTTTCTTGTTCACGCCCAGCACATGCACCGGCGCCTCTATGACGTTCTCCAGCGCGGTCATGTGCGACCACAGGTTGAAGTGCTGGAACACCATCGACAGGCGCGAGCGCATGCGCTGCAGCTGCTTGGGGTCGGCGGCCTTGAGCGCGCCGTCCTTGCCCGCCACCAGCTTGAGCTCTTCGTTGTTGAGCAGGATCTTGCCCGCGTGCGGCTGCTCCAGCAGGTTGATGCAGCGCAGGAAGGTGGACTTGCCCGAACCGCTGGAGCCGATGATGCTGATCACGTCGCCTGCCTTGGCTTCGAGGGAGACGCCCTTGAGCACCTCATGGCTGCCGTAGCGCTTGTGCAGGTCTTGGATTTGGAGTTTGTACATGCTGTCGGATCTCACAGAGCGGTCAGTGCTTGCGCGGCGCCAGGTAGCCGAGCCAGCGGCGTTCGGCCATCTTGAACAGGCGCACGAGGATGAAGGTCAGGCACAGGTAGAACACGCCCGCCGTGATATAGGCCTCGAAAGGCAGGTAGAACTGAGCGTTGACCGTGCGCGCGGCACCGGTGATGTCGATCAGGGTGACGATCGACGCCAGGCTGGTGGTCTGCAGCATCATGATCACTTCGTTGCTGTACTGCGGCAGCGCCCGGCGCAGCGCGGAAGGCAACAGGATGCGGCGGTACATTTTCATACGTGACATGCCAATGGCCTTGGCCGCCTCGATCTCGCCATGGGGCGTGGCCTTGAGGCTGCCTGCGATGATCTCGGCAGTATAGGCACTGGTGTTGATGGCGAAGGCCAGGCAGGCGCAGAAGGTTGCGCTGGACAGCCATGGCCACAGGAAGCTTTCGCGCACCGCCTCGAACTGGGCCAGGCCGTAGTAGATCAGGAACAGCTGCACCAGCATCGGCGTACCGCGGATCACGTAGGTGTACAGCCAGGCGCTCATGTTCACCAACGGCTGCTTCGACACCCGCATCAGGCCCAGCGGGATGGCCGCCAGCAGGCCGAAGAACAGCGACAGCGCCAGCAGCTTGAGAGTGGTCAGCAACCCGCCGAGGTACAGCGGCATGGCGTCCCAGATGACGTTGTAGTCGAAGATCATAGTTCAGCCGCCTTGACGCCCACCGAGTAGCGCTTCTCGAGATACCGCAACGCCAGCAGCGAGACACTGGTGAGCACCAGGTACAACGCCGCCACCGCCAGGAAGAAGGTGAAGGGTTCGCGGGTGGCATCCGCCGCCTGCTTGGCCTTGAACATCATGTCCTGCAGGCCGACCACCGAGATCAGCGCGGTCGCCTTGGTCAACACCAACCAGTTGTTGGTGAAGCCCGGGATCGCCAGGCGGATCATCTGCGGCACCATGATGCGGAAGAACACCTGAACGCCGCTCATGCCGTAGGCCGCGCCTGCCTCGGCCTGCCCCTTGGGGATCCCCAGGAAGGCGCCGCGGAAGGTTTCCGACAGGTAGGCACCGAAGATGAAGCCCAGGGTGCCGATACCGGCGACCAGTGGGTTCAGGTCGATGTAGTCGTCATAGCCGAGCAGCGGCGCCACACGGTTGAGGAGGTCCTGGCCGCCATAGAAGATCAGCAGGATCAACACCAGGTCGGGGATGCCACGGATCACCGTGGAGTACAGGTCACCCAGCCAGGCCAGCCAGCGTACCGGCGACAAACGCAGCGCCACACCGACAAGGCCGAGGACGATGGCCAGGGCCATCGACGACAGGGCGAGCTGCAGCGTCAGCCACGCCCCGTCGAGGATGACTGCCCCATAGCCTTTCAACATGATTCGGATTCCTCAGGGCTTGGGAATGAAAAATGGTGCAAACCTCAGAGATTCTGCTGTTTGCACCATTGCACAGGTGAAACTCGACGGTTTACTTGGCGTCAGGGCCGTAGATGTCGAAATTGAAGTACTTGGCCTCGATCTGCTTGTACTTGCCGTTCTTGCGAATCGCGTCGATGGCCGCGTTGATGCGATCAGCATTTTCCTTGTCGCCCTTGCGCACGGCGATACCCACACCATCACCGAAGTACTTCACATCGGTGAACGATGGGCCAACGAAGGCGAAGCCCTTGCCGGCGTCGGTTTTCAGGAAACCATCTTCCAGCAGGGTGGCGTCGGCCACGGTACCGTCAAGGCGACCGGCGGCAACGTCCAGGTAGATTTCGTTCTGGGTGCCGTAAGGGACGACGGTGGCGCCTTTCGGTGCCAGGACTTCCTTGGCGAAGCGGTCGTGGATCGAACCGCGCTGCACGCCGATCTTCTTGCCCTTGAGCTCTTCCAGGCTTTCGCTGACGGTGGAGCCTTCCTTCATGACCAGGCGAGCGGGCGTCAGGTAGTAGCGCTTGGTGAAGTCGACCGATTTCTTGCGATCGTCAGTGATCGACATGGACGACAGGATGGCGTCGATCTTGCGCACTTTCAGCGCCGGGATCAGGCCGTCGAACTCCTGCTCTACCCAGGTGCACTTGGCTTTCATCTCTTCGCACAGGGCGTTGCCGATGTCGTAGTCGAAGCCGGCGATGCTGCCGTCGGGCTGCTTGAAGGCGAACGGTGGGTAGGCGGCTTCGATACCGATCTTCAACGGTTTCTCATCGGCGTGCGATACCAGGGAAAACACGGAAAG
Source organism: Pseudomonas sp. MWU13-3659 (assembly GCF_023757525.1). Lineage (NCBI taxonomy): Bacteria > Pseudomonadati > Pseudomonadota > Gammaproteobacteria > Pseudomonadales > Pseudomonadaceae > Pseudomonas > Pseudomonas sp. MWU13-3659. The sequence continues at coordinate 17,031 of NZ_JAMSHW010000034.1, forward strand.
CGCCAGGGCGCCAAGCAGTGCGAGCTTCTTCATCAGGTAACTCCATCGGTACGGGGCAATACAAGGCAGTTGTAACGGCTGCCCGATATGCGAATGGGTACAACGCGAGCCGCGCAGGGTTCGACCAAGGTCGCAGACCACGAGCGAGTGAATGGCATTTTAGCGACAGCCCGGTAGTCGATATTTCTTCAAAGCGACAACTAGTTACAGAAGCGCCAGGAACCGCGGCGGGCGATATTGACAGCTCCTGCGGATTATGCAAGAGCAAAAAGAAAAATAACCTATACCCCAAGCAATAAGCGGGCCCATTATTGGCAAACCCTTGTATCTCGGCAAGCGCAGCATGCCGCGATGCACGAAATGCTCGCAGAAACGCCCCACAATCGCACATGAATGTTTCCGCAAGCCCCGCTTTCGCGCACACGCGGTGACAGCCACGGTTACCGATGAATGTCGGAGTAACAGTCTGTTCATTAAAGCAAAAACCCCGCCGGTTGCCCCGCGGGGTTTTCTGATCAACGAATCGCGGGGCAAGCCCGCCCCCACGAAGACGCACAAAAGCGTGTGGGAGCGGGCTTGCCCCGCGCTGGATTGCGCCTGGTATCAGGCCGATGCCAGGTTCATCGCCTTGTGGGTGTCGATCAGGTGCTGCACCACACCCGGGTCGGCCAGCGTGGAGATATCACCCAGCGCGTCGTACTCGGCCGTGGCGATCTTGCGCAGGATGCGGCGCATGATCTTGCCCGAGCGGGTCTTCGGCAAGCCGGGCGCCCACTGGATCACGTCCGGCGAGGCGATCGGGCCGATCTCCTTGCGCACCCAGTTCTTCAGTTCCAGACGCAGTTGCTCGCTCGGCTCCTCACCGGCATTGAGGGTGACGTACACATAGATACCCTGCCCCTTGATGTCGTGCGGCACGCCCACCACCGCCGCCTCGGCGACTTTCGCGTGCGCCACCATGGCGCTTTCGATCTCGGCGGTCCCCATGCGGTGCCCGGACACGTTGAGCACGTCGTCCACGCGGCCGGTGATCCAGTAGTAGCCGTCTTCGTCGCGACGGGCACCGTCACCGGTGAAGTACATGCCACGGAAGGTCTTGAAGTAGGTGTCGACGAAACGGTCATGGTCGCCGTACAGCGAACGCGACTGACCCGGCCAGGAGTCGAGGATCACCAGGTTGCCCTCGGCGGCACCTTCGATCAGGTTGCCCAGGTTGTCCACCAGCGCCGGCACCACACCGAAGAACGGACGGGTCGCCGAGCCCGGCTTCAGCGCGGTGGCGCCCGGCAGCGGGCTGATCAGCACGCCACCGGTCTCGGTCTGCCACCAGGTATCGACGATCGGGCAGCGCTCCTTGCCGACGGTCTTGTAGTACCAGTTCCAGGCCTCGGGGTTGATCGGCTCGCCCACCGAACCCAGCAGGCGCAGGCTGGAACCATCGGCACCCGCCACCGCCGCCTCGCCTTCAGCCATCATGGCGCGGATGGCAGTCGGTGCGGTGTAGAGGATATTGACCTTGTGCTTGTCGACGATCTTCGACACACGGGTGATGTCCGGGTAGTTCGGCACACCTTCGAACAGCAGCGTGGTGGCGCCATTGGCCAGCGGACCGTAGACGATATAGCTGTGCCCGGTGACCCAGCCCACGTCGGCGGTGCACCAGTAGACCTCGCCCGGGCGGTAGTCGAACACCCGCTCATGGGTCAGCGCGGCATAGACCAGGTAGCCGCCGGTGGTATGCAGCACACCCTTCGGCTTACCGGTCGAGCCGGAAGTATAAAGGATGAACAGCGCTTCCTCGGCACCCATCTCTTTCGGCGCGCAGTGGCTGGAAGCAACCTTCATCAGGTCTTCGTACCAGATGTCGCGGTGCTGGTGCCAGGCGATGTCGCCACCGGTGCGCTTGCACACGATGATCTTCTGCACGCTGCTGGTTTCAGGGTTGGTCAGAGCCAGGTCGACGTTGGCCTTGAGCGGGGTGCGACGACCGCCACGCACACCTTCGTCAGCAGTGATCACCACTTTCGACTTGCAATCGATGATGCGCCCGGCCAGTGCTTCGGGCGAGAAGCCACCGAACACCACCGAGTGGATCGCGCCGATGCGAGCACAGGCCAGCATGGCGACCACCGCCTCGGGAATCATCGGCATATAGATAGTCACCACGTCGCCACGGTGCACGTCCTGGCCACGCAGGGCGTTGGCGAACTTGCAGACCTGCTCGTGGAGTTCGCGATAGGTGATATTGCGGTGTTCGGAAGGGTCGTCACCTTCCCAGATGATGGCGACCTGGTCACCGCGCTCGGCGAGGTGGCGGTCCAGGCAGTTGTAGGAAACGTTCAGAGTGCCGTCGGCGAACCACTTGATATCGACGTGGTGGTCGTCGAACGAGGTCTGCTTGACCTTGGTGAAGGGCTTGATCCAGTCCAGACGCTGGGCCTGCTCGCGCCAGAAGCCGTCCGGGTTGATCACCGATTGCTGGTACATGGCCTTGTAGGTGGCCTCGTCGGTCAGGGTACTGGCCGCAACCTCGGGACGAACGGGATACAGTGGAGCCGCACTCATCTGTGTTACCTCGGTGTAATAGTTGTTTTTGTATGGAACCGTTTGTAACTGTACCAGAGCGGCAAAGACCATTCGACGTTGGTAGTAACGTGACGAAAGGAAAACCCACCTTTCTAGCGCGACCGCTCTAACCCGTGGCACTGCGCCAGCCAGGCAATGGCACCAGGCAGTTTTGCATGGGATTGTTACAGATTCTGTCAAAAGACTTTATCAAAACCCCCTCTGTTTCAGCCGTGGGCACGCTCCTAGAATTCACCTCGCCAGCAACGGCAAAGCGATTAACTTGGTAACAGCCCCCACGAAGGCAACGTTAATCCGCACCTCATCCTGATAGTTGAAACTTGTTGTACTCGCGGCGCCATCAGCGCCGCGTGCCCCCTCACGACCTTAGACAGGTAAATAGAAAATGAAAGCTTTACTGGTATTGGCACTTGGCGGTTTTTGCGGCGCGGCGTTGGCCGGCGAAGCAAAAGATGTCGAGCAGATTCCGGTTGAACAGTACAGTTACTCGCAGCACCTGGACATCGCCCGTGTTCTTTCCATGAGCGAAGTCCCCAATGTCTGCGAAGTGGTGCCCGCCCGCATGACCTACGAAGATTCCAAGGGCCAGAAGCACATTCTCGAATACCGCGTGATGGGGAACGGCTGCTCCAACGGCTGAGACGATCGCGCAAGCTCCAAGCCTCGCGCGATCCCTGTAGGAGCGGCCTTGTGCCGCGAAAGGGCTGCGTAGCGGCCCCAGATTTCAGTAATGAACAAAGATCGCCGGGGCCGCCTTGCGGCCCTTTCGCGGCGCAAGGCCGCTCCTACAGGGGCAGGCGTAACTTTCAAGGTAATTAGCCGCGCGAACTCCACGAACTTCACACGCTCACTCCACTGACTTGCCCAGCGCATAATCCCGCAACTTGTTGGCAATCGTCGTGTGTGAAACGCCCAATCTTTTCCCCAGCGCCCGGCTACTTGGAAACTCACTCATCAAACTTTCCAATACCGCCTTTTCAAATCGCCCGACAATCTGCGAAAGATCGCCATCCAGAGAGAACTCCCCCAACGGCTGGCGTGCGCCATAGTCCGGCAAACGGATATGTTCGCTCTTCACCACACCGCCTTCGCACAATGAAACCGCCTGGAACAACACGTTCTCCAGCTGACGCACATTACCCGGCCAGTGGTACTGGCTGAGTTTATCCATCGCCGACGACGCCAAGTGCGGCATCGGGCAGCCGATCTGCCGGCTGGCCTGGTCGAGGAAATGCTGCACCAGCCCTTCCAGGCCATCCATGCATTCGCGCAGCGGTGGGATGTGCAGCGACAGCACGTTGAGGCGATGGTAGAGGTCCTGGCGAAACTCGCCACGGGCGCACAGCTCGGACAGGTCGACCTGGGTCGCGCAGATCACCCGCACATCCAGGTACACCTCCTCGTCGCTGCCGACCCTTCGGAAACAACCATCCTGCAGGAAGCGCAGCAACTTGACCTGCAACCGCGGGCTCATCTCCCCCACCCCATCGAGGAACAGCGTGCCGCCCGCCGTCAGCTCCAGCAGCCCAAGCTTGCCCTCCGCCCGCGCCCCTTCGAATGCCCCCGGCCCATAGCCGAACAGCTCGGTCTCGGCCATCGACTCCGGCAGGCCGGCACAGTTGAGCGCCATCAACGGCGCCTGACCACGAGGGCTGGCCAGATGGCAGGCACGCGCCAGCAGCTCCTTGCCGGTACCCGTCTCCCCTTCGATCAGCAACGGCGCATCCAGCGGCGCCATGCGCCGCGCCTCGCGCACCACCGCCGCCATCACCCGCGAACTCTGGAAGATGCTGTCGAACCCGCGCAGCTCCTGCTTGCGTACGTTGTAGATGCGCTCACCGATACGGTCGGCGCGATGCAAGGTCAGCACCGCGCCAGCCAGGGCCTCGCTTTCGTCATGCTCGGACTGCAGCGGCGCGATATCGGCCAGGAACACATCGCCCTTGACCTTGATGCGCAAGCCGTTGATTCGCGACTTGTTGGCCCGCACCAGCTCCGGCAAGTCGAAATCCTCGACGTAGCGCGACAGCGGAATACCCGGCACCTCATCCACCCGCACCCCGAGCAACTGCGCCGCGCCACGGTTGGCGGCGACGATGCTGCCGCCCATGTCGATCGACAGCACCGGGAAGTCCAACGCCCCCAGTAACGCATTGAGCTCCATGTGGCGCCGCTCGCTGGGCATCAACCCCACGCGCTTGACCCCGAACACCCCGGCGATCGACTCGAACTTCGGCCGCAACGCCTGGAACTGCAGGTTGATCAGGTTCGGGCAATGCAGGTAGATGGCGTTGCCATGATCGCCCCCCACCTCGCCGCGCAACACGTTTATGCCGTACTCCACCAGCAGGTTGAGGATGTCCCGCAGGATGCCGATGCGGTTCTGGCAATGCACTTTGATACGCATGAATGCTCTCGAAGCGGCCAGGTTTTTCCTTGGCGCGCAGAAAAGTCGTAAAGATAAGCTGACAAAAACAGCAACAAGGCCAGCTCGATGCCCGTGATTTTCCGGCACCACGGTCATTTTGTAAAATTATCGTTACAAAACCAGGATGAGCGGCGGGCGAAAACCACCTTGCCACCCCGTGCAAAGCGGCGAATGTAGGGATATCTCTAAGGGTATGTCCTGCACATAACAAGAAAGCCCTCACCAGGAGAGCCACATGAAACAGACGCAATACGTGGCACGCGAGCCCGATGCGCACGGTTTTATCGACTACCCGCAGCAAGAGCATGCGGTGTGGAATACCCTGATCACCCGCCAGCTGAAAGTGATCGAAGGCCGGGCGTGCCAGGAGTACCTGGACGGCATCGAGCAGCTCAAGCTGCCCCATGACCGCATCCCCCAGCTCGGCGAAGTCAACAAGGTGCTCGGCGCCACCACCGGTTGGCAGGTCGCCCGTGTACCGGCGCTGATCCCCTTCCAGACCTTCTTCGAACTGCTGGCCAGCAAGCGCTTCCCGGTCGCCACCTTCATCCGCACCCCGGAAGAGCTGGACTACCTGCAGGAGCCTGACATCTTCCACGAGATCTTCGGCCACTGCCCGCTGCTGACCAACCCCTTCTTCGCCGAGTTCACCCACACCTACGGCAAGCTGGGCCTGGCGGCGACCAAGGAACAACGCGTCTATCTCGCACGCCTGTACTGGATGACCATCGAGTTCGGCCTGATGGAAACCGCGCAAGGTCGCAAGATCTACGGCGGCGGCATCCTCTCCTCGCCGAAAGAGACCGTCTACAGCCTATCCAACGAGCCTGAGCACCAGGCCTTCGACCCGATCGAAGCCATGCGCACGCCGTACCGCATCGATATCCTGCAGCCCCTGTACTTCGTCCTGCCGAACATGAAGCGCCTGTTCGACCTGGCCCACGAAGACATCATGGCCATGGTCCACCAGGCCATGCAGCTGGGCCTGCACGCACCGAAGTTTCCACCCAAGGTCGCCGCCTGAGCGCCCCTGTCGATAACAACTCAAATCGGAAAACACCCATGAATGCCTTGAACCAAGCCCACTGCGAAGCCTGCCGCGCCGATGCTCCGAAAGTCTCTGACGACGAACTGGCGGAACTGATCCGCGAGATCCCGGACTGGAACATCGAAGTCCGCGACGGCCACATGGAGCTCGAGCGCGTATTCCTGTTCAAGAACTTCAAGCACGCCCTGGCCTTCACCAACGCCATCGGCGAAATCGCCGAAGCCGAAGGCCACCACCCAGGCCTGCTGACCGAGTGGGGCAAAGTCACCGTGACCTGGTGGAGCCACTCGATCAAGGGCCTGCACCGCAACGACTTCATCATGTGCGCCCGCACCGACGAGGTCGCCAAAACTGCTGAAGGGCGCAAGTGATGCACTTCGCGGCCATCGGTCGGGTCCCCGGCGACCCGATCCTGGGGCTGATGGAAGCCTATGCCCGTGACGCCAACCCAGCGAAGTTCGATTTGGGTGTCGGCGTGTTCAAGGATGCCCAGGGCCTGACGCCGATCCCTGCTGCGGTCAAGCAGGCCGAGCAGCGTCTGGTCGAGCGACAGGCCACCAAGAGCTACGTCGGTGGCCATGGTGACGCGGCGTTCGGGCGCCTGATCAGCGAGCTGGTGCTGGGCAGCGCTTCGCCGCTGCTGGCCAGCCAGCGCGCCGGTGCCACCCAGACCCCTGGCGGTACTGGCGCGCTGCGCCTGGCGGCGGAGCTCATCGCCCACTGCCTGCCCGGCCGCGGGGTCTGGCTGAGCGACCCGACCTGGCCGATCCACGAGACAATCTTCGCCGGTGCCGGGCTCAAGGTGTCCCACTACCCCTATGTGGGCAAGGACAACCGCCTGAACGTCGGCGGCATGCTCGCCGCACTGGAGCAAGCACCGGAAGGCGACGTGGTGCTGCTGCACGCCTGCTGCCACAACCCGACCGGTTTCGACCTGGGCCAGGACGACTGGCGCGCGGTGCTGGACATCGTCAAGCGGCGCAACCTGCTGCCATTGATCGATTTCGCCTACCAGGGCTTCGGTGACGGCCTGGAAGAAGACGCCTGGGCAGTGCGCCTGTTTGCAGCCGAACTGCCGGAGCTGTTGATCACCAGCTCGTGCTCGAAGAACTTCGGCCTGTACCGCGACCGCACCGGCGCCCTGCTGGTGTGCAGCCACGACGCGGAAAAACTGCTGGATGTGCGCAGCCAGCTGGCGTTCCTTGCGCGCAACCTGTGGTCGACGCCGCCGGATCATGGCGCGGCGGTGGTAGCCGAGATTCTCGGCGATCCAGCGCTCAAAGCGCTATGGGTCGAGGAAGTGAATGCCATGCGCCAGCGCATCGCCGAGCTTCGCCAAGGCCTGGTGCAGGCGCTGGCCCCCCATGGCCTGGCCGAGCGCTTCGCGCACATCGCCGCGCAACGCGGGATGTTCTCCTACACCGGGCTCAACCCCGAGCAAGTGCGCGTGTTGCGCGAGAAACACAGCGTGTACATGGTCGGCACCGGCCGGGCAAACATTGCCGGGGCGGATGCGCAGCGCCTGGAGCAGTTGGCAGCAGCCATCGCCGACGTCTGCCGCTGATATCGCGGCACCTGTAAGAGCGGCTTCAGCCGCGGAGCCAGCCCCGGCGTTGCCGGGGTTCGCGGCTAAAGCCGCTCCTACAGGGGTTTGCGCTGGCCACATCAACGCTGACGGTGCGCTGATCGCCCACAAAAACCGACCAACGCCCGGCAAAAATCCCAAACTGTCATCCAGACTGCGGTATCCTGCCCCCGCTTTTCGAAGCCACACGCGCACCAACGCGCCGCCTTTTCACTCACACTTGCGAGGAACGACGAGATGCATGAGATCCCGAATCTTCCCTTCCCAAGCCTGAACCCCGAAGAGCAATCCGTTGCCGCCCACGCCGAACCGACGCCCGCCGTCGACCAGGACGGTGACGATCAATCCAGCGCCGACCAGGAATAATCGCGCACCCCACCCGACTGTGTGAAAACGGCTGACCTGCGGGATCACCCCGTCATCGCGTTTTCACACCGTCAAGAGCCCTCAGGGTGCAATAACCCCATACCGCCCTGCCCCAATTTGAATCAGCAGACTGATACCTCCCATATAGGAGGCCACATGTCGTTTGATTCCCCTCTCTCTCGCGCTACCACCCTACACAACGGGCACTCCGCCGATCAGCGCCTTGCCAGCGCCACACTATCCCAAAACCAGATACCGCCCACCGGCAGCGCGCCAGCACCTGGCCACAACGCCATCAGTGCGCCGTTCACCCCAACACAACTGCTGGAAAAGATCCAAGCACATGTGACGACCAGGCCCTCGACGGATGAAGACCTGGACAACAGCATCCTGTCACCGGCCCCCGCGCTTGTCGCCGACGATCTGGACATTCCGCTGAGCGCCCCACTCGACGCGTACGACCCTATCAGGGCCGTTCACCTCACCCTCAACTACCTGCTGGACGGCAACACGCGATTTCCCGAAGACCCACGCTCAACCTTTGTGAACCTGATGGACCTTTACGGCGACACGAAGACCTACGCATTGGTTGCCGCAGTCCTGGACGTCGAGCCGGACACCCTGACACCCCGCCAGATCCACGATTTTTTTGCTCGTATCGCCTGGGTCAATGAAGCCTCGATCAAAACGCCGGCCGCAAGAAAGCAACTCGATGCCTTGCTGTTTGGCGAAAAGCCCTTGAGTGCCGAAGCCGCTCGACTTGGCAAGGATGAGTTTTCCGAACTGGGCGAGCTGCTGACCGGGGTGCCCGACGCCTTGCAGATATGGATGTTGCAGTTCAAACGCGGCGAACGCCGAGACACTGCCAGCGATTGGCTCGCGCATTGCCCGGCTGAAAACCTGCTGAAAGGCCTGACAGCATATGAATTGAATCCAGCCCAAACGGCCTTGACGGCCTTGACCATGACACTCAAGGAAGTGCTGCCCACCAAAACCGAGTATGAAGACCACGCACTGATACTTACGCGAAACCTGCAGCTGACCCAGCCGATGATGAACCTTCGTGTCAGGGTGCTACCTGCTGCGTCGCAGGTTCCGGCCTGGGCGGATGAAGATCGTTCTCGCGATGACAACCCACCTGTTGAATGGAGCCAGGCCCAGACCCAGGACCTGGGGGCCCGCCTGCTCCGCAAAGTGGTACTGCATGCACTGGACGCAAGTACGCAAGCCTGGGTGCCGCTGACCCTCGACATTGCCCAACGCGCCCAGGGCATGCAGGCCTTTTCCTTTGCGAACAAACTGAAGCAGATGCACCCGGCATTAAGTGCGACAGATTGCCTGCGCCTAGCCTCGTTGCTATTGCCACCAACGCCAGCAGAGGTAGCCCCTTCCCCGCTTGACCCCTTGCCCGACAGCCGAGCCCTGATTGAAACGCTCCCTGCCTTCAGCGACTGGTGCACACACACCCTCATTGATGACGTGTTCACGAACGCGGGCTGCGAACTGCTCTGCGAGGGCAAACAGAGCGAACGCCACTTGTTGATGCCAGCCTCGCAAACCTGGCAAATGATGATGCGATCATCACAGTTTGCAGACGTTTTCCGGCCTCTGCTCGCCCAGGCAGGCTGGTATGGCGCCACTTCTGGAGAGTCCTCATCACCGCGCGCGGCACAGGCGCTGGCGGGCAGGGCAATCGTTGATCACTTCCTGGGGCCTCGTACACCGACAGATCAATCGGTGGCCGAGGAATTCCACGATCACTGGGTGACCGAGCACAGCCATCTGGAACTGCGTGCGAAAGTAAGTGACATCATTCGCGCTCGCAATCCCGACATTTCCCCCGCGGCATTGAGCCTGCTTGAATACCTGCTACTCAGGGAGATGGCACCTGAGCTGCTGATCAGCGATACACCCGACTGGCTCTATTATGGCCGCTCCCTGCAAAGCCTCGCCCTGATGCACGGCGCCAGATTGCTTGAAGCCATGCTGCCAGGAGCCAGCTGCAGGGCGGTCTACGATAAAGTCGTCACCCTGGCGAGCGACCTGAGCAGCCTCAAAGAGGAACATGCACAGCGCCTCTGGAGCGACACCCTGATCTTGCCAGCGTTACGCTACGCCAAGGCCCACGGCGCCCTGCCAGGTTTCACGGGCAACGACATCAGACAGGCCACCCTGCAACAGATCGAACTCGCAGTACAGTTCGTCACGACCGAGCAGCAGGCGTTTGCACGAGATGCACGGGAAATCGCCAAGACGCCTCCGGACCGAAAGACCTTGGCAGAACAGCAATTGGCTGCAGCGGGTGTCGGCACGCAATACTGGGATAAGTCCATTGCCGACCCAGAGACCTGGAACCACCTGAGCAGCCTGGGACTGGCCAAATCGAGCAGCTACAACTGGCATCACACCATAGCCACGCCGGGGTTCTCAGGAGACGTTGGCGCGCCAAGCCAAAAACCGATCATCGAAAATCTCACACAACTGCTCATGACGGGGGACATCTATCGCGATGGGAAGCCCACAGTGCCGCAGCTGTATGACGAGGCCTTCGAAGCCTTCAAGATCGACTGGGAGGCCGCCCACGCACGGTTTATCAAGCGGCTGTTCACGGAGTTGCCGCAAGCCTTGCGCACTCAACTCCATACATCCACATGCGAAGTGAGCCTGGTGTCCTTTAACGGTGACATCGGTACCCAAGGCCTGTTCATTCGCTGCCAATCCGGCGACCACCGTAACGACTTCGATAGCCATGTAGTCAGCTGGGAGCACTATTTCGAGCTCTGCCCTGGCGCAGGCGTACTACGTCCCTGCAACCAGCACTTCGAGTACGACATCCCACCGAACGTCATCCCCCGCAACCCGATAGCCCAGGCAATGCTCAAAGCTGCGAACAGAGACTTCAAGCGCAAGAACCGTTTGATCCCGCAGACCCGCATGGACAGTGACGCCTATCTCAATGGCACCCCATCACGCTCGGGCAATCAGTTGCAAACGCCACGCAATGGCACGCTGATTCCAGCCTCGCACTGGGTGTACGCCAACCAGGCGAGCGAAGATGACTTCTTCCAGAGCCTGGCCAGCACGGCAACCACCCACCTGTACGCGACCACCCTTGCGAAATTCAAGGCCGACCACACACACACCACTCCCTGGGAAGAACTGGTCAACCTGGAAAAACAAATTGAGGATTTCCTTGCCCGTACGCTCCTGCCGTTCTATGGCTGCATTGCCGACCTGGTCAAGGGCGATCACTCCACCGGCGTGATCATTGGCTGCGTGATGGATGCCGTCGGCGTCCTGATACCGGCAGGCAAGTTCATGGCGTCAAGCCTGACGCTGATTCGCGATGCCGCCAACCTTACACTGCGTGCGGCTTGCGAAGTCATGAGCAGCGCCGTCAGCGACTTGCTCAGCCACTTGGCACAACAAAGTCCGGTACTCATCTACCGCGACATTGGCCGCGGCATCCGCTGGCTCTCCGTCAAATCCTGGGAAAAACTGGCACAACCTGCGTTGCGCTGGCTGCATGACCTGCGCGGCGCCCCGCAACTGCTGCACATGACCGAAGAAGGCACCTACGCCATTACCCGGGAAGCGTTGAGCGAGTCGGGGCATGCTTTCGAGCGGGGCGAGCTGGCACAGGTCGGCAATAGCGAAAACACACTGGTGCTCAACCTGGGCACCGCCGATGAATCCAGCTTCAAACTGCTCGACCCGCACGACAACTTGCCCTATGGGCCGCGACTCATCACCGAAGGAACAGCGCAGGAGCCCAAGTTCACGCCCCTGAAAAGCCTGGGCTCAATCAGCCCTGGCCACTTCCCTTCCCGAGTCGCCGGCATCGTGGGCGAGGACGAGACGCTCGGCCTGGCCATCGACGACGCCTGTCGTTTGCGGGTTCGCGCCAAGGGTGACGGGCACTACGACATCCACATCGATGATCACCACTATCATCTCGACGCCGGCGCTCACGCCCCCTCCCTGACCGAGCTGTCAACCCCCCCTGTCAGCATGCTGGACGAGATCACCCCCGAGGAGGTGCTCTGCCGTCTGATGCGTGACCTGGAGGAATCCAGCTGCACGCCCTTCACCAAGCTGGTCAGCCTGCCGGCCGAACGCCTTCGCGCCAGCCAGCCCAACCCACTCACTCGCGGCCAGGAAATCAGCCAGGCGTTCGAAGCCAGGGAGTACCACCTGGAGCGGCGCAGCACTGTCGCCAGCGAGCAAGTTCCCGTCCGGTCGTTCGACCTGCTGGTGCACGAAGGTAAATTCTGCAAATGGGACCACGCCCCGATTAAAGGGACACGCCCCGTCAAGCTCACCCAGGACAAGCAACTACTGGCACTGAGCGAGGATGAGCGCACCCAGCTAGGGCTGCCCGAGAAACCCGCCTACCAATCACAAATCACCGGGCGCATGTCCAGTAAGCGGCACTTCGGCTTGCTACCTGGCACCAGCGCCACACAAGCCAAGATCATCAACCCTGAGGTACCGGTGGTAGAACTGGAGCAGGTCTGCAAGGAGGTAAAGGACAAGCGCATGCTGCGCGGGATCAAGATGGAATGGAACGCGGAACGGCAGATCTATGTAGAGGTAGACAATGGGAGGTTCTACAAGACCCGACAAGGCCCGGACGAGCTGACCTTTACCCCGGTAACCGATGCCGCCGAGATCGACGAGTACCTGCGCCTTTCCAATCAATACCGCTTTGTGGCCGAACGGCCCTATGCCGCCATCGACCGAGACAATATCGCCAAGTTGCTCTATGCCACGCTGGTGGAAAAGCGCGAGCCAGGGCTGCAGGCCTGGCTTGCGAGCGCCCCCGCCAACAAGGACTACGCGACCTATGCACGATGGTGTGTCGACAATAATGAACGCAATGAAATGCTGCATTATGCCGAGAACATCCTCTCGGGGGAGCATCCGCAGACCAGCCTGGTGAAGGAAACCAGAGGCCTGATCGCCGACTGGAAGCTCATTGGCCAGCGCAACCTCGCCGACAAGCGCTCCACCGTCGAGGTCCTGACCGAACTGCTCCCGATCCAAGGCAAGGAAGCCAGCTGGGTGCCGCTGACCACCGTCAACATCGACCAGCAGGATGTTGCCAGGATGATCTCGGTGCAGATGAACAACAGCAACCTGGCGTTCGCCTCGGTGCTCACCAAGGACGGAAGAAAATTCGTCTACTACGCATTGGCAGGTGGAGAGCGGGCAAAGAACCTGCACCTCAAACCCTATCGACCGGGACAGCCCACCCAGCAGATTGGCGACACCACCTATGTCGATGCCAGGGCCTTGATGAGTGGCCGGGACCCCGACCCAGGCATCACCAGCCTGCCGGTCATCAGGCACTCCGGCCGGGTGTCGATCCGGCCATTCCATCGCTATCTGGACTCCGAACGGCTGATCGCGACCATTCTCAAGGAACAGCACCCGAGCAACAGCATTTATTCCATTCACCTGTTTACCCGGATGGACACCTGCCGATCCTGCGGGGGCGTGGTGCTGCCTCAACTGACCCTCAACTACACCGATGCCGACTTCTGGGTCACCTACCTGGAGGAATACCGCCACTGACCCCCCTGCCGGCCAGGTGAAGACATCTGCCCAACGCGCCATCTCGGTTCACGCTTCACCCACAGCCTGGATCGAGATGGTTATGATGGCGCAACGCTCGCTTTACCCAGACCGGCCCCCGCATGCCCAAATACACACAATCGTCACGCGAGATCACCCTTCAGGTGGTCTCGATCGTCCTATTTACCTTCATCGGCTACTTGAACATCGGCATTCCGCTCGCGGTGCTGCCCGGCTATGTGCACAACGACTTGGGCTTCAGTGCCGTGATCGCAGGGTTGGTGATCAGCGTGCAGTACCTGGCCACTCTGCTCAGCCGCCCCACCGCCAGCCGCATCATCGACAACCTCGGCAGCAAGAAGGCGGTCATGTACGGCTTGTTTGGCTGCGGCCTGAGCGGTGTTTTCATGCTGGCCTGCAGCTTCCTGACCCACCTGCCCTGGCTGAGCCTGACCTGCCTGCTCATCGGCCGCCTGGTGCTGGGCAGCGCCGAAAGCCTGGTGGGTTCGGGCTCCATCAACTGGGGCATTGGCCGGGTCGGCTCGGAGCACACCGCCAAGGTGATTTCCTGGAACGGTATCGCCAGTTATGGCGCATTGGCCTTCGGCGCACCTCTGGGGGTGCTGATGGTCAAGCACCTTGGGCTGTGGAGCATGGGCGCGAGCATCATCCTGCTGGGCGTGGGCGGCTTGCTGCTGGCCTGGCCCAAGCGTGCCGCACCGGTGGTTGCCGGCGTGCGCCTGCCATTCCTGCGGGTGCTGGGCAAGGTGTTCCCCCATGGTTCGGGGCTGGCCCTGGGCTCGATCGGCTTCGGCACCATCGCCACCTTCATCACGCTGTACTACGCCAGCCGTGACTGGCCCAACGCCGCGCTGACCCTGAGCCTGTTCGGTGCCAGTTTCATCTGTGCTCGCTTGCTGTTCGGCAACCTGATCAATCGCATCGGCGGTTTTCGCGTGGCGATTGCCTGCCTGTCCGTCGAGACACTGGGGTTGCTGATGCTGTGGCTCGCGCCTAGCGCCGAAATGGCCCTGGCCGGCGCGGCGTTGAGCGGGTTCGGTTTCTCGCTGGTGTTCCCGGCACTGGGCGTGGAGGCCGTTAACCAGGTATCAGCGGCCAACCGCGGCGCGGCGGTGGGCGCCTATTCGCTGTTCATCGACCTGTCGCTGGGAATCACCGGGCCGGTGGTGGGCGCGGTGGCGGCAGGGTTCGGATTCGCCTCGATGTTTCTGTTCGCAGCGGCGGCAGCGGGATGCGGGTTGATGCTGAGCTGTTATCTGTACCGACAAGCTCGACTGCAACGGGAACGCTAACAGCCAGGGGCGCCTGGCGCCCCTTTCGCGGCACAAGGCCGCTCCTACAGGGGAACGCAATCTCCTGTAGGAGCGGCCTTGTGCCGCGAAAGGGCTGCAAAGCAGCCCCCTGGGGTCAGCGCTGCGTGTACTGCAGCACCACCTCCAGCGGATGGCGCAACTGCTTCTCGGTCATGCGCTTGACCTGGCTGCGGCACGAATACCCGGTGGCCAATGCCTCGCCCTGCTTGTCCAGCTTGGTCGCCCAGGACTGCTCGAAGATGGTCCTCGAGGTATCCTGGTTACGTGCTTCGTGCCCATAAGTACCAGACATGCCGCAGCAACCGGTGGCCTCGGTGACCAACTTCAAGCCAAGGCGGGCGAACACCTGTTCCCACTGCTTCGTGCTGGCCGGCACATTGGTCTTCTCGGTGCAGTGAGCCATCAGGCGGAAACTGTCGGCCTGGGCCGGCGCCTGCTCAGGCAGCACGTTCATCAACCACTCCTGTGGCAGCAGCACAGCCGGGCACTCCACGCCATCGACCTTCTGGTACTCCTGGCGGTAGACCAGGGTCATCGCCGGGTCCAGCCCCACCAGCGGCACGCCGCAGTCGGCAAGCGCCTTGAGCTGGGTAGCGTTGCGAACCGCCGCCTTGGCGAAGGCGCCGAGGAAACCCTGCACGTGCAGCGGCTTGCCGTTGGCGCTGTAGGGCGCCAGGAACACCTTGTGCCCCAGGCGATGGGCCAGTTCGATGAACGAGGCCAGCAACGGCGTCTCGAAGTAGCGGGTGAAAGCATCCTGCACCAGCACGATGCTGCGCTCGCGCTGGGCCGGAGTCAGCTCGCGCAAGGCCGGCACGCTGGCCACCTGAACGCGGCAACGGGTCAGGGTGGACTGGAAGTTGAAGCGGCTGATCAGTGGGCTGTCGACCATGCCGACCTTGTCCGCCAGCAACCTGCTCACCCACTTCGAACCCATCACCGCGTTGTACAGGCCTGGCGCATGGGCCAGGTACGGGATGGTGAATTCCAGCGAGCCGATCAGGTAGTCGCGCAGCGGACGCTGGTAGCGGCCGTGGTACAGCTCGAGGAAGCGCGAGCGGAAGTCCGGCACATTGACCTTGATCGGGCACTGCCCCGCACAGGACTTGCACGCCAGGCAGCCCGCCATGGCGTCGTATACCTCGTGGGAGAAGTCCGCCTGCCCCTGCTGGCGCGCACGGCTGTTGCGCAGGCGCGCCGGCAGCCCCTTGAGCCAGGACGCCTTGCGCTGGGCGGCGGCGAGCACGTCGATGTTCGCCTCGCCCTGCAGGCGCAGCCATTCGCGGATCAGCGAGGCGCGGCCCTTGGGTGAATGCTGGCGCTCGCGGGTGGCCTTCCACGACGGGCACATGGCATCGTTGGGGTCGTAGTTGTAGCAGGCGCCGTTGCCGTTGCAGTGCACGGCACTGCCGAAGCTTTGCCAGACGCGCTCGTCGATGGTGCGGTCCAGGTCGCCGCGCAGGGGCGCGCCATCCACCGGTGTCAGGCCTTCGGCGCTGTCCGGCGGGGTGCAGATCTTGCCAGGGTTGAGCTGGTTGTGCGGGTCGAACGCGCCTTTCAAACGCTGCAATGCCGGGTACAGCTCGCCGAAGTAAGCCGGCACATACTCGGAGCGCAGGCCCTTGCCGTGCTCGCCCCAGAGCAGGCCACCGTAGCGCTGGGTCAGCGCCGCCACGGCATCGGAGATCGGCTTGACCAGCGCGGCCTGGGCCGGGTCCTTCATGTCCAGCGCCGGGCGCACATGCAGCACGCCCGCGTCGACGTGGCCGAACATGCCGTACGCCAGGCCATAACCGTCGAGCAGGGCACGGAAGTCGGCGATGTAGTCGGCCAGTTGCTCCGGTGGCACGGCGGTGTCCTCGACGAACGGCTGCGGGCGCACCTCACCCTCGACGTTGCCAAGCAAGCCCACCGAACGCTTGCGCATGGTGTAGACCTTGGTCACCGCTTCAGCACCCTCCGCCAAAGTGTGCCCCAGGCGCTCGACACTGGTGTCACGCTGCAAATGCTCGACGAACGCTTCGACCCGCCCATTGACCTCGGCCGGGTCGTCGCCGCAGAACTCCACCAGGTTGATACCCAGGGTCGGGCGCTCGGCATCGGCCGGGAAATACTCGGCGACGCTGTGCCAGACGATGTCCTTCATCGCCAGCATCAGCACCTTGGAGTCGACGGTCTCAATCGACAGCGGCTTGTGCGCCATCAACGCATTGGCATCGCGCAGGGCGTCCATGAAACTGCTGTAGCGCACGTTGACCAGCACCGCGTACTTCGGGATCGGCAGCACATTGAGCTTGGCCTCGACCACGTAGCCCAGCGAGCCTTCGGCACCACACAGCACACTGTTGAGGTTGAAGCGGCCCTGCTCGTCGCGCAGGTGCGCCAGGTCGTAGCCGGTCAGGCAGCGGTTGAGCTTGGGGAAGGTGCTTTCGATCAACTCCGCCTGGGTTTCCTGGATTTCCCGGGCCATGCGGTACACCTCGCCGACCCGGCCAGGCCCGGCGCAAGCCTGCTCCAGCGCCGCATCGTCGATCGGCAGGCTGTGCAGGCGCTCGCCGCCGAGCAGCACGCTGTGCAACTCGAGCACGTGGTCGCGGGTCTTGCCGTAGGTGCAGCTGCCCTGGCCGCTGGCATCGGTGTTGATCATGCCGCCGACAGTAGCGCGGTTGGAGGTGGACAGCTCTGGGGCGAAGAACAGACCGTGGGGCTTGAGCGCGGCATTGAGCTGGTCCTTGACCACGCCCGCCTGCACCCGCACCCAACGTTCCTCGACATTGATCTCGAGGATGGTGTTCATGTGCCTCGACAGGTCGACGACGATGCCGTCGGTCAGCGACTGGCCGTTGGTGCCGGTACCGCCGCCACGCGGGGTCAGCTTGATGTCGCGAAAACGTGGCTCGGCCATCAACGTGGCGACCCGCGCCACGTCGTCGGCATCCTGCGGGAACACCGCCGCCTGGGGCAGGCGCTGGTAGATGGAGTTGTCGGTGGCCAGCACGGTACGGGTGCCGTAGTCGGCGCTGATCTGGCCACGGAAGCCGCTGTTCTTCAGGGCTTCGAGGAATTCGGGGTAGTGGACGGCAGGCGCACGGGGCGGCAGCTGGGCGATCATCGAAGGATGCCTCTTTAATATTGGCTGATTCACGGAAATATTGTCACTCCGGCATGAATGACTCATGGGAGGATTTCGAATGTGCCAATGTTCCTGTAGTTTCGCGCCAGGGGCAAACGGATATTCCTGCCGCTATCGATGAGCTTTATGAATGAATTACCGCCACCTCACCCCCTCGATGTCGCTGCTGCTGGCCTTCGAGGCCGCCGCCCGGCATGAAAGCTACACCCGCGCGGCCGCCGAGCTGTCGCTGACCCAGAGCGCGGTGAGCCGCCAGGTGCAGGCATTGGAACAACAACTGGGGCTCACACTGTTCCGCCGCGAGGGGCGCCAGGTGCAACTGACCGATGTTGGCCGCCTGTACCAGCGCGAACTGAGTGAGGCGCTGGGGCGAATCCGCAGTGCCACCCTGCAGGCCCTGGCCTATCAGTCCGGCGTCGGTACCTTGCGCCTTGCGACCCTGCCGACCTTTGGTTCGAAATGGCTGCTGCCACGGCTGCATGCCTTCTACAGCGCGCATCCGGGCATGCTGGTGCACATTCATTCGCGCATTGAAGCAATCAACTTCGACACCAGCGAGATCGACGCCGCCATCGGCGTGGCCACCCACGACCTGCCTGGGCTGATCTGCCACCGTCTGCACGCCGAGGAACTGGTGGTGATCCTGCCGCCGGACAGTGCGCGCGACGGACAATGCTGGAGCCCGGCGCGCATCAGTGAAGAGGTGCTACTGAATGTCGCGAACAACCCGCACGCCTGGGGCGAATGGTTCTCCCACCACGCCCTGCCCCACCGCTCGATGCGCCTGGGGCCGAGCTTCGAGCTGACCTCGCACCTGATTCAGGCGGTGCGTGCGGGGATCGGCATCGGGCTGGTGCCACGAATCCTGGTGGAGGAAGAACTGGCCAGTGGTGAGCTGTTCAGCCCGGGGACACCGTTTGCCAGCCAGCGCAGCTACTACCTGATCTATCCGCCGAGAAACGAGGCGCTGCCCTCGTTGCGGGCGTTTCGCGGCTGGTTGCTCCAGCAGATCTGACCATTCGCCAGCAAGCTGGCTCCTACAGGTACACATAACACCCGTAGGAGCCAGCTTGCTGGCGAAAAGGCCGGCGCAGACAACAAAAAACCCGACACCAGTCACCCGGCATCGGGTTTTCTCGAAGCGCCTCAGCGCTTACTTGGCCACGCTACCGGCAGCACCGTTGGCCTGCGCCCCACGCTTGCTCTTGAGCACGTAGAACACATACATCACCACCAGCCATACCGGCATCGCGTACACCGACACCTGGATACCAGGAATCATCAGCATGATGCCCAGGATCAGCACCACGAACGCCAGCACCAGGTAGTTGCCGTACGGGTACCACAGCGCCTTGAACAGCGGCTTCTGGCCAGTGCGATCAAGATGCTGGCGGAACTTCAGGTGCGAGTAGCTGATCATCGCCCAGTTGATCACCAGGGTCGCCACCACCAGCGACATCAGCAGCTCCAGGGCATTCTGCGGCATCAGGTAGTTGAGCAGCACTGCAATCAGCGTCACCGCCGCCGACACCAGGATCGAACGCACCGGCACGCCGCGGCGGTCGACCTTCGCCAGTGCCGCCGGGGCATCACCCTGCTCGGCCATGCCCAGCAGCATGCGGGCGTTGCAGTAGGTGCCGCTGTTGTACACCGACAGCGCCGCGGTCAGGACCACGAAGTTCAACAGGTGCGCGGCCACGTCGCTCCCCAGCAACGAGAACACCTGGACGAACGGGCTGCTGCCATAGCTGCCGCCGGAAGCGTCGATGCTGGCCACCAGGCTGTCCCACGGGGTCAGCGACAGCAGCACCACCAGGGCACCCACATAGAAGATCAGGATGCGGTAGATGACCTGGTTGATCGCCTTGGGGATCACGGTCTTCGGCTTGTCGGCCTCGGCGGCGGTGAAGCCGAGCATTTCCAGGCCACCGAAGGAGAACATGATGAACGCCAGGGCCATCACCAGCCCGCTGACACCGTGCGGGAAGAAGCCACCATGGGCCCACAGGTTGGTCACCGACGCTTCAGGGCCACCACTGCCGCTGGTCAGCAGGTAGGCGCCCAGGCCGATCATGCCGACGATGGCGGCGACCTTGATGATCGCGAACCAGAACTCGGCCTCGCCGAAGATCTTCACGTTCATCAGGTTGATGGCGTTGATCAGCAGGAAGAACGCCGCCGCGGTCACCCAAGTCGGGATCTCCGGCCACCAGTAGTGGATGTACTTGCCGACCGCCGACAGCTCCGACATGCCCACCAGGATGTACAGCACCCAGCAGTTCCAGCCCGACAGGAAGCCGGCGAAACCGCCCCAGTACTTGTGCGCGAAGTGGCTGAAGGAGCCGGCCACCGGCTCCTCGACGATCATCTCGCCGAGCTGGCGCATGATCATGAAGGCAATGAAGCCGCAGATGGCGTAGCCGAGAATCATCGACGGGCCAGCGGACTTCATCACGCCGGCCGAGCCCAGGAACAACCCGGTGCCGATGGCGCCGCCCAGGGCGATCAGTTGGATATGGCGGTTCTTCAAGCCACGCTTGAGTTCGCCGGACTGTGAGTTATGTCCACTCATGAACGAAGTCACCTGCTTGTTTTTATCTGTGACGGAATCGGACCCACCGCACTCGTGGCGCAGCGGAATGGGCAAGGTGGTTACCTTGGGTCTTGGACAGGTCGCTCGCGAAAGCGCGGGTCAACCGGGTGTCAGCAAGAGTGCGCGGTACGCAAGGGAGTCACAGGTAAAACGCGGCGCATTGTATACCCCTGCAAACGCGCAGGCGTCAACGCGTTGCGTCGTTTCCTGATGAAAAAACGCACCGGTCCTGGGGTGAAGGCCTGAAAAGGCGGAGTGATCGGCGTACATGGCGCCTCCGTTTTGTTGTTTTGATGCCTGGCGGTCCTGCCTGGCTTTGCACACGGCAATGGCGCTATCTCAGCGGTTGGGCGGGGGATTTGGAAGGGGGCGAACGGGGTGCCGGAGGCTCTGCGACGCGGATCGTGGAAAATTTTTGTTACGCAGAGCGGAAAAAATCGGGCAGACAGGGTTATACGGGGATTTTTGTATAAATTTCTTTACAAGGCGGTTTGAAAACTTTCCACTCTCCGGGAAATTTTCAGTGCATTCAGGAACTTGGGCCGCTTTGCGGCCATTCGCCGGCAAGCCGGCTCCTACAGGGGAAGCGTTTTCAATGGGCACAAAAAAGCCAGCCCGAAGGCTGGCTCTTTCGTTAACAGGCTAAATCAGCCGCGTGGCTTGCCACGACCACGGCCGGCAGGCTTGTCGCCCTCGGGGCGGGCCGGGCGCTTGCGCATCTCGCTTGGGCGCTCGGCCACCGTGCTGCCACGGCTGCCCTTGCGCGGCGCTTCTTCACGCGCGGGACGTGCCGGGCGCTCGCCCTGGCCTTCCTGGGCGGGACGCAGGGTGCGCACACGCTCACCACGCCCCAGCGGACGGGTCGACTTGCGCTGCAGGCGCTCAAGCTTGTCCTTGGCCTTGAGTTTCATCTCCGGCAGCGCCACCGGCTGCAGGCCGACTTCGGCGGCCAGGATGTCGATCTCGCCCTGGCTCATTTCGCGCCAGCGGCCCATCGGCAGGTCGGAGTTGAGGAACACCGGGCCGAAACGCACGCGCTTCAGGCGGCTGACCACCACGCCTTGCGACTCCCACAGGCGACGCACTTCGCGGTTGCGGCCTTCCATCACCACGCAGTGGTACCAGTGGTTGAAACCTTCACCACCCGGCGCCTTCTGGATGTCGGTGAACTTGGCCGGGCCGTCTTCAAGCATCACACCAGCCTTGAGGCGATCGACCATGTCGTCGTCAACCTCGCCACGTACACGCACGGCGTACTCGCGGTCCATTTCGTAGGACGGGTGCATCAGGCGGTTGGCCAGCTCACCGTCGGTGGTGAACAGCAGCAGGCCGGTGGTGTTGATGTCCAGGCGGCCGATATTGATCCAGCGGCCCTCTTTCGGGCGCGGCAGGCGGTCGAACACGGTCGGGCGGCCTTCCGGGTCGTCACGGGTGCAGATCTCGCCATCGGGCTTGTTGTACATGATCACGCGGCGGGTCGCCTCGGCGGCCTCGACACGCTTGATCAGCTTGCCGTCGACGGTGATGGCGTCGTGCAGGTCGACGCGCAGGCCCAGGGTGGCCTCGACGCCGTTGACCTTGATACGGCCCTGGCTGATCCAGGCCTCGACATCACGGCGCGAGCCGACGCCGATGCGGGCCAGCACTTTCTGCAGTTTTTCGCCGGACGGCGGGGTGGGTTGTTGGTCTTGCAGGTCTTTGTCACTCATCTGGGCACCTCCCGGTGTAGTAGTGAAAGCGGGCGCGCATCATACGCGGTTCGGCGGGGGAACGCACTGGAGGGTAGAAGGTTTTTCCGCATGCCCCATGGATTTCCGCCCGATGGCATTCCCCGCAGGAGCCGGCTTGCCGGCGAAAGCGTCAGCCCCGGCAATACGTGGCTCAATCCTTGATCTCGCCCTCAGACTCATCCGCCTCTTCCGACATCTCATCGCGCAAATCATCGAAATCGGTCTTGAGCCCCTCTTCCATCGCATCCAGCTCCACCAGCAGCGAACGGAAACTGGTCTCTTCCTTCGGCTGCGCCTCTTCCCCCTCCTCACCCAGGCTGGCATCGGCCAAGGCCTGCAGATGCGCCGGCACCGGCGCTTCGTCCGGGTCGATCATCGGCTCGGGCTCCAGCTCGCGCAACTCGGCCAACGCCGGCAACTCGTCGAGGCTCTTGAGGTTGAAGTGGTCCAGAAACGCCTTGGTAGTGGCGAACATCGCCGGGCGCCCCGGCACCTCGCGGTAGCCGACAATGCGGATCCACTCACGCTCCATCAAGGTCTTGATGATGTTGCTGTTCACCGCCACGCCCCGCACGTCCTCGATCTCGCCACGGGTGATGGGCTGGCGGTAGGCGATCAGGGCCATGGTTTCGAGCAGCGCGCGGGAATAGCGCTGCGGGCGCTCCTCCCACAGGCGGCCGACCCAGGGGGCGTAGTCTTCGCGAATCTGCAGGCGATAGCCGCTGGCCACTTCCTTGAGCTCGAAGGCGCGGCCATTGCACGATTTGCCCAGCACCTCCAGGGCTTTCTTGAAGACAGCCGGCGCCGGGCGCTCCGCCTCTTCGAACAGCTCGTAAAGGCGCTCGAGAGATTGCGGTTTGCCCGAGGCGAGCAGGAAGGCCTCGATCAGCGACGCCAGTTCGCGGGGTTCATTCAGGTTCATCGGTAGTCGTCAGGTCACTCTGCCCGGGCACGGACGTGGATCGGGGCGAAAGGCTCATTCTGCACCAGTTCGATCAAGGATTCCTTCACCAGCTCGAGAATCGCCATGAAGGTGACCACCACGCCGAGCTTGCCCTCCTCACGGGTGAACAGCTCGACGAACGGCACGAAGGCGCCGCCCTTGAGGCGCTCCAGCACTTCACTCATGCGCTCGCGGGTGGACAGGGTCTCGCGGGTGATCTGGTGGCTTTCGAACAGGTCGTTGCGGCGCATGACCTCGGCCATGGACAGCAGGATCTCCTCCAGTGCGACCTCGGGCAGCAGTTTGCGCGCCTTGGCCTGGGGGGCCTCCAGGCGCGGCACCAGCACCTCGCGGCCGACCCGTGGCAATTCGTCGATACCCTCGGCGGCAGCCTTGAAGCGCTCGTACTCCTGCAGGCGGCGGATCAGCTCGGCGCGCGGGTCGCCCTCCTCCTCTTCCACCTCGCTGGAACGTGGCAGCAGCATGCGCGACTTGATCTCGGCGAGCATGGCGGCCATCACCAGGTACTCGGCGGCCAGTTCCAGGCGCACGCTTTTCATCAGCTCGACATAGCTCATGTATTGGCGGGTGATTTCCGCCACCGGGATGTCGAGGATGTCGACGTTCTGCTTGCGGATCAGGTACAGCAGCAGGTCCAGCGGGCCCTCGAAGGCTTCGAGGAAAACTTCCAGGGCGTCCGGCGGGATATACAGGTCGACCGGCATCTCGGTCAGGGCTTCGCCGTAGACCAGGGCCAGTTGCAGCTGGAACGGCGCTTCAGCCTCGATGGCCGGCGCCTCGGGCGCTTCCACCTGGCTCACGCGTTGGCCAGGAACGGCGTGGGGTCGCCGCAACCTTCGCGGATCAACGCAGGTTCGTCGCCGGACAGGTCGATGACAGTGGATGCCTTGAGGTCACCGAAGCCGCCATCGATGATCAGGTCGACGTGATGCTCCAGGCGCTGACGGATCTCGTAGGGGTCGGTCATCGGCTCTTCGTCGCCTGGCAGGATCAGGCTCACGCTCATCAAAGGCTCACCGAGCTCTTCGAGCAAGGCCAGGACGATCGGGTTGGACGGTACGCGCAAACCGATGGTGCGGCGTTTCTCATGCATCAACAGGCGCGGCACCTCGCGGGTGGCGTTGAGGATGAACGTGTAGGGGCCTGGAATGTGCGCCTTGAGCAGACGGAAGGTCGCAGTGTCGATCTTGGCGAAGGTGCCCATCTGCGAGAGGTCGCAGCACAGCAGGGTGAAATTGTGGTTCTTGTCCAGCTGACGCAGGCGGCGGACGCGCTCGATGGCGTTCTTGTCGCCGATCTGGCAGCCCATCGCATAGGCCGAATCGGTCGGGTAGACCACGACCCCACCTTTGCGGATGATCTCGACAGCCTGCTTGATCAGGCGCGCCTGCGGGTTTTCCGCATGAATCTGGAAAAATTGGCTCACGAAGTCGTCCTGTTCATACCGCCATAGGCTGTTCATGTCGGAATCGGCGCCACAGGGGTGGCAGGTCCTCGGGCAAGGGCCGGTAGGCACCGATCTCGCCCCAGGTGCCAGGGCCGTGGAAATCGCTGCCGGCACTCGCCAGCAGGCCGAACTCACGGGTGAGGATGGACATCGTCCCCACCTGTTCGGGCGGCATCATCCCATTGACCACTTCCAGTGCCTGCCCGCCTGCCTGAATATAGTCGGCAATCAGCCGTCTGCGCTTGCTGCGTGTCAGTTCGTAATGCATGGGATGGGCCAGGCTCACCCAGGCATTGGACTGGCGCAGCGTGGCGACAGTTTCCTCCAGCGTCGGCCAGTGCAGCTTGACGTCGCCCAGCTTGCCGGCCCCCAGCCACTTGCGGAAGGCCTCGCCACGGTCCTTGACGAAGCCGGCACGCACCATGAATTCGGCGAAATGCGGACGCGCCGGAGCGTTGCCGCTGTCGCCCAGTTCCTGCTGCACGGCTCGGGCGCCGTCGAGCGCGCCGGGCATGCCCTTGGCCGCCAGCTTGCGATCGATCTCCTCGGCGCGCAGCCAGCGGCCACGGTGCAGGTTGTCGATGGCTTCGAGCAAGGGTGGCGCATCCAACGGGAAATCATAGCCCAGCACATGAATGGTCGCGCCGCCCCAGGTGCACGACAACTCGACGCCGCTGACCCACTGCATGCCTTGTTCGGCGCACGCCTGGCGCGCCTCGGGCAGGCCTTCGAGGGTGTCGTGGTCGGTGAGCGAGAGTGTCCGCACCCCGTGCTCGTGGGCCCGGGCGACCAGTGCCGTGGGCGACAGGGCGCCGTCGGAGGCCGTGCTGTGACAGTGCAGATCAACATTCATGGAGGAGCGCTTTCGCAGGAATCGATGTTTGTTATTATGCCGTCACATCCCGCTTCTGGCTGCCACTGTGAAACAATTCATCGATTTCATCCCGCTGCTGCTGTTCTTCATCGTCTACAAACTGGACCCGCGCCCGGTCGAATTCGCCGGCCACGGCTTCGAGTTCGGCGGGATCTACAGCGCCACCGCCATGCTGATCGCCAGCTCCGTGGTGGTCTACGGCGCGCTGTTCCTGCGCCATGGCAAGCTGGAAAAGGGCCAGTTGCTCACCTTGGTAGCCTGCCTGGTGTTCGGCGGCCTCACGCTGGCCTTCCACAGCGAAACCTTCCTCAAGTGGAAGGCGCCGGTGGTCAACTGGCTGTTCGCCCTGGCCTTCACCGGCAGCCACTTCATCGGCGACCGGGTGCTGATCAAACGCATCATGGGTCACGCCCTGACACTTCCCGAAACAGTCTGGAACCGCCTGAACGTGGCGTGGATCGGCTTCTTCCTGGTGTGCGGCGCCGCCAACCTGTTCGTCGCCTTCACCTTCCAGGACTTCTGGGTCGACTTCAAGGTGTTCGGCAGCCTGGGCATGACCGTGGTCTTCCTGGTGGCGCAGGGTGTCTACCTGTCGCGCCACCTGCACGATGCCGACCCCTCCACCTCCAAAACCAAGGACTGACATGCTCTACGCCATCATCGCCAGCGACGTCGAAAACTCCCTGGAAAAACGCCTGGCCGCCCGCCCCGCCCACATCGAGCGCCTGCAACAGCTCAAGGCCGAAGGCCGTGTCGTCCTGGCCGGGCCACACCCGGCCATCGACAGCAACGACCCGGGCGCGGCGGGCTTCAGCGGCAGCCTGATCGTCGCCGAGTTCGACTCGCTGGCCGCCGCCCAGGCCTGGGCCGACCAGGACCCTTACATCGCCGCGGGCGTCTACGACAAGGTCGTGGTCAAGCCGTTCAAGCAAGTCCTGCCTTAAGCGCCAGCGCCGTAGGAGCCGGCCTTGCCGGCGAACACCGGCGTAGCCGGTGCCAGCCACCGCAGTGCCTGGTTCGCCAGCAAGGCTGGCTCCTACGGTTTACGCAGTACGCCCGATTCAAAATTTCCGACCTACGGCCGACAACCTCCTGAACCGATACGAATCAGGAGTTCCAATGCGTCAAGGTCCGATGTCCCTGCTGCTTTGCCTGTCACTGCTGTCCCCTCTCGCCGTGGCCGAGCAGCCGCTGTCGCTGGAAGCCGGGGCGCGGATCACCGAGCTGCAGCAGCGCCTGGAAGAAAGCGAGCAACAACGCAATGCGTTGAACCAGCAGCTGCAGAACCAGGACAGCACGCGTGAAAGCGCCCAACTGACCCGCCTGCGCCAGGACAACCAGCGCCTGAAACAGGCCGTCAAGGAGTTGCAGGCCGGCGCCAACCTGCCACAGCGCCTGCTCACCGACCAGCAGCAATGGTTCCTGATTGGTTCGGTCGTTGCACTGTTGTCGGCAGTCTGCGGTATCTTAGCCAGCGGCGGACACAGAAGACGCCGTCAATGGTTGAATTGAGTGAAACATGAGCGAGCTGTTACTGATTGATGATGACCAGGAACTGTGCGAGCTGCTCGGCAGCTGGCTGACCCAGGAAGGGTTTGCGGTACGTGCCTGCCACGATGGCCAGAGCGCGCGCCAGGCCCTGGCCACCCAAGCCCCGGCGGCGGTGGTGCTGGATGTCATGCTGCCGGATGGCAGCGGCCTGGAACTGCTCAAGCAGCTGCGCAGCGAACATACCGACTTGCCGGTGCTGATGCTTTCGGCTCGCGGCGAGCCGCTGGACCGCATCCTGGGCCTGGAGCTGGGCGCCGACGACTACCTGGCCAAACCCTGCGACCCCCGCGAACTCACCGCACGCCTGCGCGCGGTACTGCGCCGCAGCCACCCCAGCGCCCCCAGCAGCCAGGTCGAGGTCGGTGACCTGGCCTTCAGCCCGGTGCGCGGCGTGGTCAGCATCGACGGCCGCGAGATGACCCTCACGCTCTCCGAGAGCCGCATCCTCGAAGCCCTGCTGCGCCAGCCCGGCGAACCGCTGGACAAGCAGGAACTGGCGCAGATCGGTCTGGGCCGCAAGCTGACCCTCTACGACCGCAGCCTGGACATGCACGTCAGCAACCTGCGCAAGAAGATCGGCCCGCACCCCGACGGCCGCCCACGCATCGTCGCCCTGCGCAGCCGCGGCTACTACTACAGCCTCTGATCAC
>NZ_JAMSHW010000035.1:0-40881 GCF_023757525.1 Pseudomonas sp. MWU13-3659
CGCCAGCTCCTACAGGGGCGGCGTCCCCGTGATATGGTTCCCCACCAGTACCTCCGCCCTACCAGAGAGCCCCAATGGCCACGACCACCTCACTTCACCCAGGTTTCATGATCGTTCAGGGCAACCGCCTGGATGACCTGCGCAACCTGGTGGTGAGCGTGATGCGTCGCTACCCCCTGGCACCCCTGGAAAACGAAATCGCCCTGGTGCAGAGCAACGGTATTGCACAGTGGTTGAAGCTGGCCCTGGCCGAAGACCCACAGGACGACGACCAGGGCGGCTGTGGCATTGCCGCAGCCATCGATGTGCAATTGCCCGGCAGCTTCATGTGGCAGCTGTACCGCCGTGTATTGGGGCGCGATGAAATCCCCGAAGTGTCGCTGCTGGACAAGGCGCCGCTCACCTGGCGCCTGATGCGGCTGCTCCCGGAGGTGATCGAGCGGCCGCACTTCGAACCCCTGCGCCGGTTCCTCACCGATGACAGCGACCTGCGCAAGCGCTACCAGCTGGCCGAGCGCCTGGCCGACCTGTTCGACCAGTACCAGGTCTACCGTGCCGACTGGCTCAAGGACTGGGCGTCCGGCGCCCATGTGCTCAACACCGCGCGGGGTGAGCGCAAGCCTTTGGCGGCGGGTAACCGCTGGCAGGCCGAACTGTGGCGGATCCTGCTTGAAGATGTGGGCGAAGCGGGCATGGCCCAGAGCCGCGCCGGTGTGCACCAGCGCTTCATCGAACGCATCAACAGCCTGGAACAGGCGCCTGCCGGCTTGCCGGCCCGGCTGATCGTGTTCGGCATCTCGTCGCTGCCCGCACAGATTCTCGAGGCGCTGGCGGGCCTTGCCCGTTTCAGCCAGGTGCTGCTGTGCGTGCACAACCCTTGTCGCCACCACTGGGGCGATATCGTTGCCGACAAAGACCTGCTGCGTCACCAGTACAAGCGCCAGCAGCGCAAGCAGGGCATGCCCATGCAACTGGATGACGAGCTGCTGCACCAGCACGCCCACCCGCTGCTCGCCGCCTGGGGCAAGCAGGGCCGTGACTACATTAATCTGCTCGACAGCTACGACGACCCAGGCAGCTACCAGACGGTCTTCAGTGACGGCCGCATCGACCTGTTCAGCGACGCTGATCCCCAGACGCTGCTCAACCAGCTCCAGGACGACATCCTCGAACTGCGCCCACTGGCGGAAACCCGTGAGCAGTGGCCAGCAGTCGATCCGACCAAGGACCGCTCCGTGCGCTTTCATGTGGCCCACAGCCCTCAGCGCGAAGTCGAGATCCTGCATGACCAGTTGCTGGCTCGCTTCAGTGCCGACCCTACGCTGCGGCCCCGGGACATCATCGTCATGCTGCCGGCGATCGACACCTATGCCCCGCACATCCGCGCAGTGTTCGGCCAGTTGGAACGCAGCGACCCCCGCTACATCCCCTTCACCCTGACCGACCAGGGGCAACGCGGCCGCGACCCGTTGCTGATCGCCCTCGAGCATCTGCTGAAACTACCCGACAGCCGTTTCGCCGTCAGCGAGGTGCTCGACCTGCTTGATGTTCCAGCGGTACGGGCCCGCTTCGCGATCCAGGAGAGCGACCTGCCCACCCTGCATCGCTGGATCGAAGGCTCCGGCATCCGTTGGGGCCTGAGCGCCGAGCAGCGCGCCAGCCTGGGGCTGCCCGAAGGGCTGGAGCAGAACAGCTGGCGATTCGGCTTGCGGCGCATGCTGCTGGGTTACGCCGTAGGCGTGGGTGAGGGCTGCGACGGTATCGAGCCGTATGATGAGATCGGCGGTCTGGATGCGGCCCTGATTGGCCCACTGGTGGCTTTGCTCGAGGCCCTGGACATTGCCTGCCAGGCACTCTCGCAGCCGGCCACGGCGACACAGTGGGGCGAGCGCCTGCATGCCCTGCTGCAGATCTTCTTCCTGGCCGAAGACGAACACGACGAGTTGTTGCTGGTACAGCTCCAGGACCTGCGTGACACCTGGCTGGAGACCTGCGACGCAGTCGGCCTGCAGGATCTGTTGCCGCTCACCGTGGTTCGCGAGGCCTGGTTGTCGGGCCTGGACCAGGGCAAGTTGTCCCAGCGCTTCCTCGCCGGCTCGGTCAACTTCTGCACCCTGATGCCCATGCGCGCCATCCCTTTCCGCGTGGTCTGCCTGCTGGGCATGAATGACGGTGACTACCCCCGCGCCCAGCCGCCACTCGATTTCGACCTGATGGCCAGTGACTACCGCCCAGGCGATCGTTCACGCCGGGAGGACGACCGCTACCTGTTGCTCGAGGCGCTGCTGTCAGCCCGCGACCAGCTTTATGTCAGCTGGGTCGGGCGCAGCATTCGCGACAACAGCGAGCGGCCCGCCTCGGTCCTGGTCGGTCAACTGCGCGACCACCTGGCCGCAGGTTGGCAGTTGGCAGGCGCTCGGCAGGGGCAGCGGGAAGACGCGGGCCAACAGCTGTTGCATGCCCTGACCCAGGAACACCCGCTGCAGCCCTTCAGCCTGCGCTATTTCCAGAAAGGCAGCCCGTTGTTCAGCTTCGCCCATGAGTGGCGGGTGTTGCATCAGCAGGACACGGACAACGCTGCGCAGCACACGCCACTGTCGACCTACAGCAGCGATGAGCCGTTGAGCCTGGTGCAGTTGCAGGATTTCCTGCGCCACCCGGTACGGCACTTTTTCAGCCAGCGCCTCAAGGTGTTCTTCGAGGCGCTGGAAGCGCCGACCCCGGATGAAGAACCCTTCGTCCTCGATGCACTGCAACGCTATGGCCTGAGCGAAAGCCTGCTGGGCGCGGCGCTGGCCGACCCGGACAATGCCGAGCGCGCCCTGCAGACCCAGGCCCGACGCCTGCAGGCCTGCGGCATGCTGCCCCTGGCCGGCTTCGGTGAAGCGTTGCAGGCCGAATTGATCCAGCCGCTGCCGGACTTGTTGCAACGCCACCGCCAACTGCTGCAACGCTGGCCGACCTTGGTCGAAGGCGCCTTGCCGATTCATTTCGAACAGGGCGCGCATCGCCTGGAGGGTTGGCTGGGGCGCGTGTACCAGGCCGACGACCAAAGCCTGCTGAGTATCGCCACCGTGCCCAATACCCTCAGCGCCGGGCGCAACAGCCTGAAGTGGCATCGGCTGATTCCAACCTGGGTCATGCACCTGGCTGCATGCGCTTCGAGTTATCCCCTGCACAGCGCGCTGGTGGCCAGCGACCTGACCCTGCTGCTCGCCCCGTTGCCGCAAGCCGAGGCCGCCGAGCGTCTGGGCGAGCTGCTGGTGGCGCGCCAGGCCGGCATGAATACCCCGCTGCCGGTGGCGGCCAAGACCGCGTTCGCCTGGCTGGCCCAGGAAGACCCGGACAAGGCCCAGGCCGCCGCCATCCGCGCCTATGAAGGTGACGGGCAGATCAGCTACGGTGAACGCAGCGAAAGCCTGGCCCTGGCCCGTCAGTACCGTGATTTCGCCACCCTCGCCCTGGACGAAACCTTCGAAGGCTGGTGCGAAACGCTGTACCGCCCCCTGTTCGCAGCACCCTGGCAGACCCTGGGTAATCCGGAGAGTGCCCAATGAGCCAAACCCGCCCACTGGCATTGCGTTTCCCACTGCATGGCAGCCAGCTGATCGAAGCCAGCGCCGGTACCGGCAAGACCTTCACCATCTCGGCGTTGTACCTGCGGCTGATCCTGGGACACGGCGGCGAGCAGGGCTTTGCCCGCGAACTGCTGCCCCCACAGATCCTCGTGGTGACCTTCACCGACGCGGCCACCAAGGAGCTGCGCGAGCGTATCCGCACGCGCCTGGCCGAGGCGGCGCGGTTCTTCCGTGACGAGCTGGACGATGCCGATCCACTGCTGCACCAACTGCGCGACGATTATCCTCAGGCGCACTGGTCGCGCTGCGCCAACCGCCTGGAGATCGCCGTGCAGTGGATGGACGAGGCCGCGGTGTCGACCATTCACGGCTGGTGCCAGCGAATGCTGCGCGAGCACGCCTTCGACAGCGGCAGCCTGTTCACCCAGAGCCTGGAAACCGATCACAGCGAACTGCTCGGCCAGGTGATGCGCGATTACTGGCGACGCTTCTGCTATGGCATGCATGGCGAGGCCTTGGCTTGGGTGCGTGGCAACTGGGGCAGCCCCGATGCATTGCTGCCGCGTATTCGCCCGCTGTTTGGACGGGTACGTGACGAGCGAGACGATGCCGAACCCCAGGCATTGATCGAAGCCACCCTGCGCCAGCGCACCGAGCAGTTGGGCCAGCTCAAGGCCCCCTGGAGCGTCTGGGCGGATGAGCTGCAGCAGATCTGCCGCGATGCCGTGGCCGCGAAGCAGGCCGATGGCCGCAAGTTGCAGGCGCGCTACTTCGAGCCCTGGTTCGACAAGCTGCGTGCCTGGGCAGGCGATGAGCAGGCGATGGAGCTGGACCTGGGCACGGGCTTCACCCGGCTGACAACCGCTGGCATGGCCGAGGCGTGGAAGTCTGGCGAGCCGCCGGAGCACCCGGCCCTGCGCGCCATGGAAAACCTGCGCGAACAATTGCAGGGGCTGGCCAGCCCCGATGTCCGGCTGCTCGAACATGCCGCCGCCTGGGTGTCGGCACGCTTCGAAGTGGAGAAGCGTCGCCGCGCGGAGATGGGTTTCGATGACATGCTCTTGCGCTTGCAGCAGGCCTTGGGCAGTGAGGCTGGCGAGCGTCTGGCCGGGTTGATCCGCGAGCAGTTTCCAGTAGCGCTGATCGATGAGTTCCAGGACACCGACCCGGTGCAGTACGGCATCTTCGAGCGCATCTATCGCATCAGCGAGAACAACCCGGATACCGGGCTGTTCATGATTGGTGACCCGAAGCAGGCCATCTACGCCTTTCGCGGTGCCGATATCTACACCTACCTGGCAGCGCGCCGTGCCACCAGCGGCCGTCTGCACAGCCTGGACACCAACTTCCGTTCGAGCCAGGCCATGGTCGCGGCGGTGAACCGTGTATTCCTCCAGGCCGAGGAGCGTGGTGAAGGGCGTGGCGCCTTCCTGTTCCGCGTCCATGGCGACAACCCGTTGCCGTTCGTTGAAGTCCACGCCAAGGGGCGCGCCGAGCAGCTGCTGGTCGACGGCCAGCCTTGCGCAGCCTTGCACTGCTGGCAACTTGAGAGCGACGAGCCGGTCTCCAACACCCTCTACCGTCAGCGGCTGGCAGCCAGCTGCGCCAGCCATATCGTGGCCTTGCTCAATGGCGGGCAACAGGGCGTCAGCGGTTTTGCCGACAAGGACGGCACGCTGCGTCCCTGCCAGCCATCCGATATCGCCATCCTGGTGCGTGACGGCCGTGAGGCGCAACTGGTCCGTGCCGAGCTGGCCGCCCGCGATGTGCGTAGCGTGTACCTGTCGGACAAGGACTCGGTATTCACCGCACAGGAGGCCCGTGACCTACTGGCCTGGCTCAAGGCCTGCGCCGAGCCGGATTCCGAGCGCCTGCTCAAGGCCGCCCTGGCCAGCCTCACCCTCGACTTGCCGCTGATCGACCTGGAGCAGTTGAACCAGGACGAGCGGGTCTGGGAAAACTGGGTGATGCGCTTCCGGCGTTACCGCGACACCTGGCAACGCCAGGGCGTGCTGCCGATGCTGCGCCGCCTGCTGCACGATTTCCAGCTACCGCGCAGCCTGATGGCGCGCAGTGATGGCGAGCGGGTGCTGACCAACCTGCTGCACCTGGCCGAGCTGCTGCAGCAGGCGGCTGGCGAGCTCGATGGCGAACAGGCGTTGATCCGCCACCTCGCCGAGCACCTGGCCAATGCCGGGCAGGTGGGAGAGGAGCAGATTCTGCGCCTGGAAAGCGACGAGCAACTGGTCAAGGTGGTGACCATCCACAAGTCCAAGGGCCTGGAGTACCCCTTGGTGTACCTGCCGTTCATCTGCACCAGCAAACCGGTGGATGGCCAGCGCCTGCCCCTGGCCTGGCATGACGACGACGGCGTGGCGCACCTGACGCTTACCCCCGATGCCGAGCAGATCGAGCGCGCCGACGACGAGCGCCTGGCCGAAGACCTGCGCCTGCTCTATGTCGCCCTGACCCGTGCCCAGCATGCGTGCTGGCTGGGTGTCGCCGACCTCAAGCGCGGTACCCAGCGTAGTTCGCAGCTGCACCGCTCAGCCTTGGGCTACCTGCTCGGCGGCGGCTCGGCGCTGAAGGCGTCGGGCGAACTGAGCGAATGGCTGCGGATGCTGGTCGCAGACAGCCCGGCCATCGCCAGCGGGCCGGTGCCGGAGGCGGACGCGCAGTGCTATCGCATGCCCGAGAGCCAGCGTGAGCTACTGGCGCCACGCAAGCCGCGACGTGCGGCGGCCGAGCATTGGTGGATCGCCTCCTACAGCGCCTTGCGCGTGGGCGACCAGACCCTGGTCGCCGACAGCTCCCAGGCCCAGCAACTGCTGGACGACGAGGTGCTGGACAGCCTGCAATTGCGCGAAGTGCCTGCCGAGGAGGGTGATATCCACCGTTTCCCCCGTGGCCCGAACCCTGGAACCTTCCTCCACGGCCTGCTGGAGTGGGCCGGCAATGAAGGCTTCGCCGAGGTCGCGGCACAGCCGAAGCGGCTCGAGGACACCGTTGCCCGACGCTGCAACCGGCGCGACTGGAAAGGCTGGATCCCCACGCTCACCCAGTGGTTGCAGCAGATGCTGGTGCAGCCGATGCCGCTGACGGATACCAGCCTCACCCTCGGCAAACTGGGTCAGTACCAGATCGAGATGGAGTTCTGGTTCGCCAGCCACAACGTCGATGCCGTGCAGCTCGATCAGCTGGTGCTGCGCCACACCCATGGCGGCGTGGCCCGGCCGGGCGCACAGCCGACCCAACTCAATGGCATGTTCAAGGGTTTCATCGACCTGGCCTTCGAGCTGGACGGGCGTTACTACGTGGCCGACTACAAGTCCAACTGGCTCGGCCCGGATGCCCAGGCCTACGGGCTGCTGGCCATGGAGCAGGCGATCCTCGAGCACCGCTACGACCTGCAATACGTGCTCTACCTGCTGGCCCTGCATCGGCAACTGCGCGCCCGCCTGCCCGATTACGATTATGACCGCCATATCGGCGGTGCCCTGTTCATCTTCCTGCGTGGTGTGACGCCTGCGGGCCATGGCCTGTATCACGCCCGGCCACCCCGTGCGCTGATCGAGGCGCTGGACGCGTTGTTCCGGGGCGCCCATGCCCCCGAACAGCAGGACCTGTTTGCCGGAGCCGCGCCATGAGCCGAAGCCTCGATGACCTGCTGCCCACCGCCCTGCAAGCCGAGCACCTGAGTGCGCTGGCGCCCCTGCGCGATAGCCAGGATCTGCTGGCCCTGCTCGACCGTTGGGTGGAACGCGGCTGGCTGCGGGCCCTGGACCGCGCGTTCGTGAGTTTTCTCGAAGAGCGTGCCCCGGGCAGCGACCCGCTGGTGCTGCTGGCGGCGGCCCTGGCCAGCCATCAGTTGGGCCATGGCCATGTCTGCCTGGACCTCGCGCAGACCCTGGCCGAGCCGGACTTCGCCCTGTCGTTGCCACCGGAAGGGGATGCCCTGGCCGGGCCATTGCTGCTGCCTTCGCAACTGCTGGCCAGCCTTGACCTG
This sequence comes from Pseudomonas sp. MWU13-3659, assembly GCF_023757525.1. NCBI lineage: Bacteria > Pseudomonadati > Pseudomonadota > Gammaproteobacteria > Pseudomonadales > Pseudomonadaceae > Pseudomonas > Pseudomonas sp. MWU13-3659. Next base: position 7,585 of record NZ_JAMSHW010000035.1, read on the forward strand.
AACACGTGGTTGCAGCGTATCGGCGAAAGCGCCCTGGTGGCCGATGGCGATGCCACCGAGCAACGCCCCCGACCCTTGGTGCTCAGCGCACAACGCCTGTACCTGCGCCGCTACTGGACCTACGAGCGGCGCATCGACGCTGCCCTGCACGAGCGTCTGGCCCGCCTGCAACCCCAGCAGGACGATCTTTCGTTGCGCCTGGCGCAACTGTTCGAAGGTGGTGCGTCGGGTGCCGAGGTGGATTGGCAGAAACTGGCCTGCGCTCTCGCCACCCGCGCCGGGTTCAGTGTCATCACCGGTGGCCCCGGCACCGGCAAGACCACCACCGTGGTGCGCTTGCTCGGCCTGTTGCAGGGGCCTGCGGTGGAGCAGGGCCGGCCCTTGCGCATCCGCTTGGCGGCGCCCACCGGCAAGGCCGCGGCACGCCTGACCGAGTCCATCGGGCAGCAAGTCGAACGGTTGCAGGTGGCTGATGAAGTGCGTGCGCACATCCCCACTGAAGTCAGCACTGTTCACCGCCTGCTCGGCAGCCGCCCGGGCTCGCGCCATTTCCGCCACCATTCAGGCAACCTGCTGCCGCTGGATGTGCTGGTGGTCGACGAGGCGTCGATGATCGACCTGGAAATGATGGCCAACCTGCTCGATGCGCTGCCGCCCAACGCACGGCTGGTGCTGCTGGGTGACAAGGACCAGCTGGCGTCGGTGGAGGCGGGGGCGGTGCTGGGGGACCTGTGCCGTGATGCGGAAGACGGCTGCTATTGGCCACAGACCCTCGCTTGGCTGGAACAGGTGGGCGGCCAGTCGCTGAGTGGCATCGGCCTGAAGCCGGGCGATGGTCAGCGTAACCCGCTGGCCCAACAGATCGTCATGCTGCGTCATTCCCGACGTTTCGGCGAAGGCAGCGGTATCGGCCAGCTGGCGCGTCTGGTCAATCGTCAGCAGGCCAGGGAAGCCCGTGAGTTGTTGGCGAGCCATCCACAGGATGTCTTCTGCCTGACCCTGGGTGGCGAGCACGACAAGCGCTTCGACCGCCTGCTGCTCGATGGCCTCAACCAAGGTGCCGACGGCCCGCAAGGCTATCGCGGCTACCTGCGCGCCATTGGCCGCCTGCGTCCGCCGCCCGGTACCCCCACCGACGATCCGCGCTGGGAGCAATGGGCCGGGGAAGTGCTGCACAGCTTCGAGGACTTCCAGTTGCTCTGCGCCGTGCGCAAGGGCGCCTGGGGCGTCGAGGGCCTGAACCAGCGGGTGGCGCGGGTACTGCACAATGCCGGGCTGATCGACAGCCAGCAAGCCTGGTACGAGGGGCGCCCGGTGTTGGTGACGCGCAACGACTATGGCCTGGGGCTGATGAACGGTGACATCGGCATCGCCCTGCGCCTGCCGGACGACCAGGGCCAGGCCCTGCTGCGCGTCGCCTTCCCGCGCAACGACGGCAGTGGCGGGGTGCGTTTCGTCCTGCCCAGCCGCCTGAGCGAGGTGGAGACCGTGTTCGCCATGACCGTGCACAAGTCCCAGGGCTCGGAGTTCAGCCACACCGCGCTGGTGCTGCCCGACGCGCTCAACCCGGTGCTGACCAAGGAACTGGTGTACACCGGTATCACCCGGGCGAAGCACTGCTTCAGCCTGATCGAGCCGCGCGCCGGGGTGTTCGAGGAGGCCGTCGGGCGCAAGGTCAGGCGGGTTTCCGGCTTGATGCTGGAACAGGTGTGATACGGGCGGAGCGACGCGGTGTGCTATCGTTGCGGCATTATCCGGAAACCCTCTGAGAGATTTCCTTCCATGACAGTGGCTGTCTCGGCCTTGAGACGCGTGATGGGCTGTGTGCTCTCGCTGCTGACGGCCATGCTGTTGTCGAACAGCGCCCCCGCCTGGGCGGGCAGCGCCGCGTCGGATGCGCAGGTCCAGCAGCGAGCCAAGGCCGTGACCCAGGTGGTGCTGGGCATTCTGAGCTACGCGCGCTGGCCCGCCGAACCCAACCCCTTGCGCTTGTGCCTGGTCGGCCCAACCGAATACGCGGACGACCTGATCAAGGGCAATGTGCAGAATTCCGGGCACGCCTTGCAGGTACGGCGTTTGCTGGCCGGTGACGCCAGCGTCAGCAGTGGTTGTGACGCGGTCTATATCGGCAAGCTCGACAACGCCCAGCGCGAACAGCTGTTCAAGGCCATCAACGGCCACCCGGTGCTGAGCATCAGCGAGGCCGACGATCCGTGCACCGTGGGCAGCCTGTTCTGCCTGCGGGTCGGCGACCAGCAGGTGGCTTTCGACGTCAACCTCGATTCGGTGACGCGCAGCGGTGTGCGCATCCACCCCAGTGTGCTGCAGCTGTCGCGGCGCCGGGCGGGGCAGCCATGAAGCGGCGCTTCAGCCGGCCGACGCTGCGCGCGGTGCTCGGTCGAGGGCACCTGAGCGTGGCGCTGCTCGCCGCGGGCCTGGCCGGCGTGCTGGTAACCTTGCTGGGCGTGGCGGCGCTGCGGGTCTACGCCAACCACAACCTGCACCTGATCGCCCGCTCGATCAACTACACCGTCGAGGCCGCCGTGGTCTTCGACGACAGCGCCGCAGCCAATGAAGCCCTGGCGCTGATCGCCTCCACCGAAGAGATCGCCGACGCCAAGGTCTATGACAACGATGGTGACCTGCTCGCCCATTGGCAACGCGACGAGCAGGGGGTGATGGCGCAGTTGCAGACCCAGGTGGCGCGCAGCCTGCTGGAGGAACCGATCAACCTGCCGGTGCAGCACATGGGCCAGAAGGTCGGCCATATCGAACTGACCGGGCAGGGCGGCAACCTGGTGCGCTTCATGCTCAGTGGCCTGGTGGGGATCCTGGTGTGCACCGTGCTCAGCGCGGTGCTCGCCCTGTACCTGTCGCGCCGCCTGTTCGGCGATATCATCCGCCCGTTGCGCCACCTGGCCAGCGTCGCCCACGCCGCCCGGCGCGAGCGCAGTTTCGACCGGCGCGTGCCGGAAACCCAGATCGCCGAACTCAACGAGCTGGGCAATGACTTCAATGCGTTGCTCGACGAACTGGAGGTCTGGCACAGCCACCTGCAGAGCGAGAACGAGACCCTGGCGCACCAGGCCAGCCACGACAGCCTGACCGGCCTGCCCAACCGCGCCTTCTTCGAGGGCCGCCTGACCCGCAGCCTGCGCAACGCCGCCCGCCAGCAGGAACACCTGGCGTTGCTGTTCCTCGACAGCGATCACTTCAAGCGGATCAACGACAGCCTCGGCCACGCGGTGGGTGACCAGGTGCTGATCAGCGTCGCCAGCCGGGTGCGCGCGCAGTTGCGCGAGCATGACCTGGTGGCGCGCCTGGGCGGTGACGAGTTCGCCGTGCTGTTGTCGCCGCTGCAGGCGCGCGAGGACGCCGAGCGCATCGCCGAGAAGATCGTCGCCAGCATGAGGCTGCCGGTGCAGCTGGAGGATGGCAACAGCATTACCACCTCGCTGAGTGTCGGTATCGCCTATTACCCGGACGATGGCCAAGACCCGGCCAGTCTGCTCAATGCCGCCGACGCGGCGATGTACCAGGCCAAGCGCAAGCGCCGTGGCCATTGGCAAGTGGCCCAGCCGGAACGCCAGGCCACTGACGTTAAGAACAGGAGCTGAACTGTGATCTACCGCCTACCTTTCCTGCGTTTCCCCGTTCTGGCCGTGCTGCTGGCGCTGCTAACCCTCACGGGTTGCCAGAGCGTGCCGCCCAAGGGGCTGACCCCCGAGCAGGTGGCCGTGCTCAAGCGCGAGGGCTTTGCCCCGACCGACGAAGGCTGGGCATTCGACTTGTCCGGCAAGGTGCTGTTCGGCAGTGACCTGGACAGCCTCAACAGCGCCAGCGAGTCGATCGTCGAGCGCATCGGCAAGGCCTTGCTGTCGGTGGATATCCAGCGCGTGCGCATTGATGGCCATGCCGATGCCTCGGGCAAGGCGGCCTACAACCAGCAGTTGTCGGAGCGCCGCGCCCAGAGCGTGGCCAAGGCGCTGATCGGCATTGGCATGCAGCCGCAGAATATCCAGACCCGTGGGCTGGGCAGCAGCCAGCCGGTGGCGGACAACCGCACCAGCGCCGGGCGCCTGGAGAACCGTCGTGTATCGATCGTGGTGGCGTCGGACTGACGGGCCCTGTTCGCCGGCAAGCCGGCTCCTACGGGCTTATGTAGGAGCCGGCTTGCCGGCGATGGGCCGCAACGCGGCCCCAATCAATCCTGGGCGAATTTCATCTCGCGGGTCTCTCCCATCAACAACGGCGCATTGGCCTCGGTCACTTCACGGATGTAATCCCACAGCAAGGTGATCCGCTTCAACTTGCGCAGGTCCTCCCGGCAGTACATCCAGAACTGCCGCGTCACCTCGATTTCCTCCGGCAACACCGTCACCAGCCGCGGATCCTGCGCCGCCAGGAAGCACGGCAGGATCGCCAGCCCACGCCCCTGCAATGCCGCCGTGTACTGGGCGATCACGCTGGTGCTGCGCAGGTGGGCGTTGGCGTTGGGGATCAGGTTGGCCAGGTACAGCAGCTCCGAGCTGAACGCCAGGTCGTCTACGTAGCTGATGAACGGGTGGCGCGCCAGGTCGGCGACTTCGCGAATCGGCTCATGGCGGTCGAGATAATCCTGGGTCGCGTACAGGCGCAGGCGGTAGTCGCACAGCTTGCAGCACACATACGGCCCATGCTCGGGCCGCTCCAGGGCGATGACGATATCGGCCTCGCGCTTGGACAAACTGATGAAGTGCGGCAACGGCAGGATATCCACCGAGATCGCCGGCCAGGCATCGACGAAGTGGCTCAGCTGCGGGGTCACGAAGAAGCTGCCGAAACCTTCGGTGCAACCCATGCGCACATGCCCCGACAAGGCCACCCCCGAGCCCGACACCTGCTCGCAGGCCATGTGCAAGGTGCTTTCGATCGACTCGGCGTAGCCCAGCAGGCGCTGGCCCTCAGCCGTGAGGACGAAGCCGTTGGTCCGCGATTTCTCGAACAGCAAAGTGCCCAGTGCCCCTTCCAGTGAACCGATGCGCCGCGACACCGTGGTGTAGTCCACGGCCAGGCGCTTGGCCGCACTGCTGGCCTTGCGGGTGCGCGCTACCTCAAGAAAGAACTTGAGGTCGTCCCAGTTCAGCGCGCTCAGGGAGGTGAGGTCTTTTTGCATGATGATCCGGTTTTTTTGTGCATTCTTGTTGGATGTTTGCACATCTATACTCGATCTCAGCCCCTGTACGCCACCCCGTGTCCCTGCCGGCGTAGGCGTCTTCGTTCCGACAATAATTCCAAGGAGAGCGCAGATGAACGCACCCCAGAACCCCGCCCAGACCCAGGTCGAGCAGGTCAAGCTGCTGATCGACGGCCAGTGGGTCGAGTCGAAGACCACCGAATGGCGCGACATCGTCAACCCGGCCACGCAACAGGTGCTGGCGCGGGTGCCGTTCGCCACCGTCGAGGAAGTCGACGCCGCCGTGGCCGCCGCCGAACGCGCCTTCAAGACCTGGCGCGACACCCCCATCGGCGTACGCATGCGCATCATGCTCAAGCTTCAGGCGCTGATCCGCGAACACAGCAAGTGCATCGCCGTCACCCTCAGCGCCGAGCAGGGCAAAACCATTGCCGACGCCGAAGGCGATATCTTCCGTGGCCTGGAGGTGGTGGAGCACGCCGCCTCCATCGGCACGCTGCAGATGGGCGAGTTCGCCGAGAACGTCGCCGGCGGTGTCGACACCTACACCCTGCGCCAGCCGATCGGCGTGTGCGCCGGCATCACCCCGTTCAATTTCCCGGCGATGATCCCGCTGTGGATGTTCCCGATGGCCATCGTCTGCGGCAACACCTTCGTGCTCAAGCCGTCCGAGCAGGACCCGCTGTCGACCATGATGCTGGTCGAGCTGGCGCTGCAAGCCGGCATCCCGGCGGGCGTGCTCAACGTGGTGCACGGCGGCAAGCAGGTGGTCGATGCGATCTGCACCCACAAGGACATCAAGGCGATCTCGTTCGTCGGTTCGACCGAGGTCGGCACCCACGTCTACAACCTGGGCAGCCAGCACGGCAAGCGCGTGCAGTCGATGATGGGTGCCAAGAACCACGCCGTGGTGCTACCCGATGCCAACCGCGTCCAGACCGTCAACGCCCTGGTCGGTGCCGCGTTCGGCGCGGCCGGCCAGCGCTGCATGGCCACCTCGGTGGCGGTGCTGGTGGGCAAGGCCCGCGAGTGGCTGCCGGATATCAAGGATGCGGCGAGCAAGCTCAAGGTCAACGCCGGCAACGAACCGGGCACCGACGTTGGCCCGGTGGTCTCCAAGCGCGCCAAGGAACGTGTGCTGGGCTTGATCGAAAGCGGCATCAAGGAAGGCGCCAAACTCGAGCTCGACGGCCGTGACGTGAAGGTCCCGGGCTACGAGCAAGGCAACTTCATCGGCCCGACCCTGTTCTCCGGCGTGAAGACCGACATGCAAGTCTACACCCAGGAAATCTTCGGCCCGGTGCTGGTGACACTGGAAGTGGACACCCTCGACGAGGCCATCGCCCTGGTCAACGCCAACCCGTTCGGCAACGGCACCGGCCTGTTCACCCAGAGCGGCGCGGCGGCGCGCAAGTTCCAGAGTGAGATCGATATCGGCCAGGTCGGCATCAACATCCCGATCCCGGTACCGGTGCCGTTCTTCAGCTTCACCGGCTCGCGCGGCTCCAAGCTCGGCGACCTCGGCCCGTACGGCAAGCAGGTGGTGCAGTTCTACACTCAGACCAAGACCGTCACCGCCCGCTGGTTCGACGACGACAGCGTCAACGACGGTGTGAACACCACCATCAGCCTGCGCTAAGGAGTTCGTCATGCGTATCGCATTCATTGGCCTGGGCAACATGGGCGCGCCCATGGCCCGCAACCTGATCAAGGCCGGGCACCAACTGAACCTGTTCGACCTGAACCAGACCGTGCTCAGGGAGCTTGCCGGGCTGGGCGGGCAGGTCAGCGCCTCGCCGAAGGCGGCCGCCGCCGACAGCGAGCTGGTGATCACCATGCTGCCAGCCGCCGCCCATGTGCGCAGCGTGTACCTGGACGAAGAAACCGGCGTACTGGCTGGCATCCGCCCCGGCACCCCGACCGTGGATTGCAGCACCATCGACCCGCAGACGGCCCGTGACGTGTCGAAGGCCGCGGCGGCCAAGGGCATCGACATGGGTGATGCGCCGGTCTCTGGCGGCACCGGTGGCGCGGCGGCCGGCACCCTGACCTTCATGGTCGGCGCCAGCGCCGAACTGTTCGCCACGCTCCAGCCGGTGCTGGCGCAGATGGGCCGCAACATCGTGCATTGCGGTGAAGTCGGCACCGGCCAGATCGCCAAGATCTGCAACAACCTGCTGCTGGGCATCTCGATGATCGGCGTGTCCGAGGCCATGGCCCTGGGCAACGCGCTGGGTATCGATACCAAGGTGCTGGCCGGCATCATCAACAGCTCGACCGGGCGCTGCTGGAGCTCGGACACCTACAACCCGTGGCCGGGCATCATCGAGACCGCACCGGCTTCGCGCGGCTACACCGGCGGCTTTGGCGCCGAGCTGATGCTCAAGGACCTGGGGCTGGCCACCGAGGCCGCGCGCCAGGCGCACCAGCCGGTGATCCTCGGCGCCGTGGCGCAGCAGCTGTACCAGGCCATGAGCCTGCGTGGTGAGGGCGGCAAGGACTTCTCGGCGATCGTCGAGGGTTATCGCAAGCAAGACTGACATAGCGAGTGGGCTTGATCGCGAGCCGGACGGCTTTCCCTCTGTAACTGCGCACCAGGGGGAGGGGTGTTCGGTTCGCGATTTTTTTTGAGTATGCGTCGTGGTCAGTGTAGGGGCTGACGCGAGATACCGCGTTGGCTTCTTCGCCGGCAAGCCGGCTCCTACAGATCCGGCGCGGGCCCGGTAGGAGCCGGCTTGCCGGCGAACCAGGCGACGCAATGGATCTGACGCTTTGCATTCCTTGCATGTTTTCAGGTGCCGCGTACCTGGCATTTTTGCCAGTTTCTCGATCTGCGGCACACGCCTAGCATCCAGCTTAAACCACAGCAGCGCTACCACGGGTAGGTTGACCGGTGCGCTCACGTTCTGGATGCCAAGGGGGCAACATGGCCAAACGCAAAGGTCGCAAACAAGCTGCGTTGTTCGAGAGGATTCTTGATACCGAGCCTGGGATCAAAGCCAAGTTCACCGATGAAGCACTCGCACAAGCGTCAGTCCTGAGCCTGCAGCGCAAGAGCATTGACGCCTTGATGGCGGACTATCCCCCCTTGCGTGCCAGCGAAGCGAAACGCCTCAAGGCGCGCCTCGATGTGGCCTCGGCGGCCATGATGCGCGCGTTCCGGGAAAAGCGCTTGAGCACGGGCATCCGCCGAGCGGCGGATGAAATGAAAGGCTCCCTGGCGCTGAACAGCGGCCCCACCTTCGAAAACCAGTTCAACCCATCGTGGGCCAATCACACCCACCCGGGTGCCGTGGATGCCACCACGTCACCGGCAGCCTACCTGATCGACATGCTGGCCTTTGCCCGCGATCACATCGAGGCGCTGGGTGATGAGGATAAAGCGTTGCACCTCCAGACCCGGCGCCCCGACCTGTTCGATCTGGTCATCGATGAACAGTCGATGAACCGTGAAGTGACGCAAGTCGAGGTCGTCAACCACGTGATGGAGCGCGCCATCGCTGACCTGCGTGGGGGCTTTGCGGACGACCCAACTTATGTGGAAGACCAACTGCTCGAGGTGCGTTATCCGTTCAGGCATTTTCCCTACGAAACCTATTGGGAGCAGATCCGCACGGTGCTGGCGCACAACCAACTGCATATCAGCGACGTCACGCACCTCTCGGATATCGACAGCCCCTATTTCATCCAGCCGGGTGTCCATTCGACGATGTCGAACATGGCCTTGCAGCAGGATTCCTCGATTGGGCCGGCATTGCGCGCCATCCTGTTGGAGCCTCGCCACTTCAGCGGCACATCAGAAGTGCAGTTCAACCCGCAGACCCGTCGGCTGCTGGCCTTGCCGGCAGAAAATGCGGCACAACACGCACAGCGGCTGCTGGAAACCGCCGCCACCTTCTATCGGATCAACTTCGGTGTTGCAGGCTACCCGACGTTGCAGAATGTGGTGAGCTTCTGCCAGGCACTGGAGATGACCCAGGATGAGATGGAGTCGCTGTTCGGGTTGGCTGCATACACGCCCTCCCTGTCGGAGAATGCCGGGGGCTCGGCTGCTCCAGTCAGCCCTGGCTTGTTCGTCGCACGGTTCCTGAACAGTGGCGCAGTCGTTCCTGTTTCGGTTGAAAGTGATCCCGATAGCCCTGAACACCATCGGTTCCTGAACCTGTCCGAGGACCGCTGTGATCGGATCAATCGCCTGGTGCGCCTGGCCCATGCGCTAAAGCTGTCCTACTCGGAAACGGACCAGGTGGTGTGCGCGATCATCGATGCGGAAAGGCTCGTGCTGACAGAGCTCAGGAGGTCAAACATCGATGACGATCCGCTATGGATGACGGTGAACACCGTCAGAGGTCTGGGGTTGTTCCAGTACTTGCGTGATCACTTCTCGTGCACGGCCGAAGAGTTTGCCGCGTTGATGTCGGACATGGGCGTTTATGCCGTCGGTGAAACACGCAGCCACTTCGACCGGGTGTTCAACACCGATACCGCCACGCCGCTGGTGATCGATAACACCGAGTTCAAGCTCAATGGCGAGGATATCGAGAGCAAACGTACCATCGATCTGTTGTGCCGTGGGCTCGGCATCAACATGGAAACCTTCCGCTACCTGTCTCGGCAGGTCATGCAAGGGCAGGGCGGCGAGCGACAGACCCGTTCGCTCAGGACGTTCAGTGCGTTCTACCGGATCACGTTGCTGGCCAGGCTGCTCTCGATCACCACGATCGAGCTATTGTCGCTGATGGAGGTGCTGAGCCCGGAAGGCCTCTATGCGCTGCAACTGGCGGGTGTTCCCAGGAACGCCATGTACGCGCATTTCTCGCAGACGGATACCGTCAACGTCACCTATGCCATCTGCCAGTGCGTGCTCTGGTGCCAGGAGCAGCAACTGCCGATCAGCTGGCTGGTCCAGCAATTGCTACCGATCGAGACGTTGGACATCGTGCCCCAGCCGTTCAGGGCCCTGTTCATCGAACTCAAGAGTGACCTGGCGCCTTTTCGCAACTTCGATCAGGACATGGAGGCGGCCGGTGTTCCTCGGCTGGTGAGCAAGCGCTGGATAGACATGCTGTCGCGGATCGTCGATGAAAACGGCCTGGTCATGGATAGCGGTATCAGCTCGATGGATTTCGATTATCTCGACTACGACAACTTTGCCGAGCGGGATATCAACCTGGTGATCAATCAGTTGGCCAGCGAGCCAATCGACGGTGATATCCAGTTGCCAGGCCTGGAGCCCGATGAACGCGAACGCTTGAAAGCACTCGTCAAGGGTGTGGTGCTACGCATTCGCTCACAGCAATGGGGGGTTGTGCAGGAGCGCTTGTCGCACATGCTGGCGCTCAGCTCGGAAAAGGTGATTCCGGTGGTCTACTGGGCACAGGGAAGAGTGCACACGCTGATGGCGACCGCAGTGGCCTTCAACCCGGACATGGTCGAGTCCGAATCCCTGAAGGCGATCGTGATGCCGCTCCTGCGCATGCAGCGCTGCGCTCAGGTCGCTACTCAGTTCGACTTGAGCCCAGCACTGTTGTCCGGCCTGCTCAAACGCGTGCAAAGGCCGCATTTCAGTCTCAAGTCCACAGAGCTGACGTTGCATACGCTTTTTCTCCTCGAGCGCTACACGCGCTGCCTGCGTTTGGCCAAGCAGTCGGAAGAGCAGTTGCTGGGCTATTTTTCCGCGATCGAGGGGCTGGGCGCGCTGAGCGAGAATGAACGACGGCTGGTCAAGGATATCGCCGCGGACAAGCTCGCCGGTTGGCTGGGGTGGGGCATTCGCGAAGTGCTCGACGTGGCGGCCGTGGTAACGCCCGATGGCATCATTCGCAATCTGGCGCAACTGCTCATCCTGGTGAACACACGACAACAGTGCGAGCGCACCGGGTTGAGCGCGGTGTCACTGATGAAACTCAGCCGGCTCACGGCCTACTCCGACACGCAAGCGCACCGCAGCGTCGCGCAGGAAATGCTCAGCAGCCTGCGCCGTGATCCCGAACAGCGGCGTGACGAAGTGGAGTTGCGTCAGAGCCTGGCGTCGCGTTGTGAAGTGAGCGAGCCGCGGTTGATTGCCAGGAAAAACGAAGGTACCGAAGAAACGAAAGTGTCACTGACGTTGCTGGACATGGGCAACCAGCCTGTTTCCGATATTCGAGTGGCCTGGTCCACCGATCTTGGGAGGTTGCAGCAGGCCTACAGCTACACCGACGAGAACGGTGTTGCAGAGGTCATGTTGCAGGCTGGGGATCAGCAGGGTATCGCCCATGTGAAAGGAACCTACCTGCTGGACAGTCAGGCCATCGCGCCAGGGGTCCAGATCGACTGCGACGAAACTTCACTGCGGTTGCTTCCGATCCGGGGCAAGCCAGGCGAAACGGACCCCAAGGCATTGTCAGGTGGCATTGGGGTATACAGGTTCACGGCCGTGCTGGTGGATGATTATGACAACGTTGGTATCGACCGACGCATCAACTGGGCCACCGGGATCGGCTACTTCGTCGACACCACGGCAGGGGAGACGTTGACGGATAGCGAGGGCCAGAGCGTCATCGACCTTAGGAGCCAGGACGACGGCCCAGGCGAGGTGGTTGCCTGGTACGCGCCCCGCACAGGGGCTCGTGAAGCCTTCAACGTGATCTTCGAGGACAAGCCTTACGTCAGCTCGCTCGTGCTGACCTCCTGGGCCGTTGCGGGTGACGATATCAAGGTCGAGGCAACGATACTGGGGTTGGATGGCAAACCTTATGAAGGGCAGAAGGTCGAGTGGCGTTTGGATTCTCCATCCGGAACCGTCACTGGGGATGGGGACAGTGATGATAAAGGCAAGGCTACGGCTACCTTGAAAGATGTTCCGACAGGGACGTGGGTCGTCACCGCCGCGCTCTTTACGGAAGAAGCCCCACCCAAGGAGTACCACGCCCGAGTACTGCCCATCGACGTATTGGCCGATGCCAGCGATGTCCGGTACCTGGGCGGCGAGAAGTGGCCAATGGCGGACGGTAGCAGTGCGGGTGAATACAAGGTCCGTGTCTTTACTTCCAAGGGCGTGCCTGTTGCCAGGTACCCAGTTGTATGGTCTGTCAAGGAAGAGGGTGCTGAAACCTACCACACGGTTACCGGGGCGGACGGAATCGCCGACTTCGCGCTGGTGCGTACAACGGAATCGAAGGCGGGTCAGTATTTGACTGTTACAGCAACTGTACATAAACAGCCGACCCACGAGTTTGATCCAGTGCAGGTCATGCCAGCGCTTGGGCTGGAAATCGAGAATACCGGGCAAAAAATCGTCGATCTCATCACCTTCGAACAGTCAAATCTGCCCGGCCAACATTACGCACTGGTGTATCGCCTGGCTGATGATCATCCACTGTTGGGCAAGACGATGCAGCTTCACTACGAAGGCCGCGATTCGGATATCTCCTTGGGGTTGACTTTCAAACCGCCGCTAGGCTCTGAAAACAGCTTCAAAGGAAGGCAGGTGAGGTGGGAAGTTTTCGTCAAAAAGACAGGGCTGCGGAACGATGTAGAGCTGAAACTTGGGCTCTGGTGTAAAGAGTTGGCCAATCCGATATGGACTGATGCCGTCGTCAAGCCCGTCCCGAAATGACCGCCGGACGTTCACCTTTTGCCAACTTTATCAGAGGTCCGTATGAACAGTGAACTGAACCATGCCCTGGCGGAACAATGGCGCGACGCGCTGAGTGCCTATGTGATCCATCACGTGCTTCCGCACAAGTTACAAGCCGGTGCCCAGAACATGATCACGACTGATCACCTGGATCGCTACTTCATGATGGACACCCAGGTCACTTCCAAGGTTACCACGTCCTACCTGGCTGAAGCACTGGCCTGTACCCAGTCTTATATAAACTCGATCTTCAACAACCTTGAGCCTGGGTATCCGGAGGACTTTGATCCTAAGGTGAAGACATTCTGGCAGCAGGCCATGTCGAACTACTCGATCTGGGCGGCGTACCAGATGCTGGAAGATTATCCCGAGAACTATATCCGCGCCGACCTGAGGCTGGACAAGACAACGCTGTTCCAGACATTGGAAAACGATCTGAGCCAGGGGCGGATAACCGATGCCGCGGTGCAGAATGCATTGCTGACCTATCTCAAGAACTATGAGTACCAGAACAGCATTCGGGTGCAGTCCGGTTACATAGATTACCGCGAAGACAATCTTGAGGAGTCGCGCATCGACGGATACGCCTATGCCAACTCGGACTACTACCTGCTGGGCAAGGATACCGCTTCGCCTCCCCAATATTACTGGCGTAAGGTCGCTGTTCGTCTGGACAAAGACGCCACCCACATCCAGCCCGATGCCTGGACCGAATGGCAACCGATCACAATGCCTGCCGGAAGCACAGTCATCCAGGCCCGGTTGGTGGTGTTCTGCAATCGTCTGCATCTGGCCTGGTTTCACCATGGCACTCCAGTCTCCTTCAAAGAGGTTGTGGGCGATATCGAAATGGAGAAGAACCGCTACCCATTGAAGCTGGAAATTATCCATCTGGGCTTGGATAAGCAGTGGACGCAGCCGGAAACGCTGTGGAGCCGGGACCTGGAATTGAAGAAAGAGACCCCTCTGGACATCGGTTCCTACAGAATGCTGGCTGTCGCAGTTGCGCAGCAGAGTGGGCGTGATGAGCAAATTTTCATTGCGCTTAAAGATTCTAAAACTCTCAGTGTTCGGGTTCAGCGAGATGTGCTGAAGCGCGCAATAACGGGTGGTGGAGAAATTACTGAAAATATCAATAAAGCATTGTTCGAATACTTTAAGGATGCAGAGGGAAAGCTGTTTCTTCAAGAACGGGTGTATGGTAGCGAGTGGCGGCTAGAAAGCGTCAAGCCGGAGGAGGGGGGGGATCCGAAACTCGAACTTGAAGTCGTTCTGCAGCAGCGCAATTCTGGTAACTCAACACTGAATGTGCGTGTCCGCTCTTCGGAAGTGCGTTTTCACTTTATCCCGGAGTCCGTGAAATTTAGCAGCGGGGTGGTAGTTGTGGGAAGCCAGCTTTTGCTGGTTGATGTTTTCTCCACGGCGCGGGGCGAGTTGGGGGTACGCTGCAAGGTATCCGGCTCGCCAGATTTCCGAGAAATCAAGGTGACCCATGACGCCATGCCTGATGTGCTGATGCGAGGGGAGCAGTTCAAAGAGACCACTTTTGGTTGGTATGAATTTAGCCTGCCTATTGGTCCTGTGGGGGAGGCAAGCGCATTGGTCGGCTACGATTCAGATACCATTTATCTAGGTGGTAAATTCAAGTTCTATGCTGATGCCCATGAAATCCCTGGCTTCATGAAAAATAGCGGAAACTTCATAGTTCTTCGACCCGAAGCTACAACCAAAGATGATCTGGTGTTGGAGTTCGAGGGGTCCGCTGCTACCAAGTGGAAAGGCCCGCTCACTTACAATGGTTCCGCTGTCAGTGGCTGGATCTCGCGGGGGTGGCTCAGAGAGGCGGACGATGAAGTGGTATGCAGGTTTACAGAACCAGGAGGGCGCGAATCACGCTTTACTGTGAAACGAACTCACAGCACTGCGCTTACCTCCCTTGCAAGACCGTTCATCTCTCAGCAGGCAAGCGGCACCGATTTTCTGGTTTTCGATTTCATCGGCGACCCGGCAAAAGGCGGGTTGGCCGTACGTTTGAACTCCCAGCAGGTACCGGACCTGATCAACCGCGCCGAATTATCACCTCAGGCGGTGTTTGCCTGGGATGCGCAGCACCTGAAGGAGCCAACTTACGTCAAGGTGACGACGCTTGAGGAATACCAAGGTTGGGCCCCGTCGGCCAATGATCCAATGATTGATATGTACGGTGCCAACGGCATGTACCTGCGCGAGCTGTTTTTCCATGTGCCCCACCTGATTGCTTCGCGTTTGCAGGAGGAAGAACGTTTCGAGGATGCCCGCCGCTGGATGCAGCTGATCTTCGACCCGCAAAGCAAGCAAGCGCCGACGGAGATGCGTGGTGTCGATTACTGGAATTGTGCGTGGCTGACGCAGGACGATACCGAGGTTGACGCGCCCGAGCATGAGTTGATCGACCCGCATGCCATTGCGCTACGCAATCCTTCGCATTACCGCAAGGCTGTCTTCGTACAGTCTGTGAACCTGTTGATCGGTGAGGCGGACTTCCACTACCGCCAGCAAACCCGAGACAGCCTGGCCCGTGCCTGGCTGCTCTATCGAATGGCGGCAGACCTGATGGGCGAGGCGCCGGACGCACGTTCGATCAATACCTGGGTTCCACAAACCGTGTCCGAGCTGCTGGCTACGGAGGACGGCGGCGAGTTTTTGGAACACTACGCCCACGCGGTCAAGCCGGAGAACCTGCCCAAGCAATTGTCCACATTCTTCTGGGCGGGTGTAGCGGCACATCCGGCGTTCCGTTTGCCGGCTAACCGAGAAATGCTGGATATCTGGGAGCTTCTGGCGCAGCGCTTCCATAACCTTCGCCACTTCCTGAGCATCGAGGGTTATCCGATGGAACTGCCGCTGTATGCGCCTGCGGCGAACCCGTTCGACCTGCTGATGGCGCGCATGGGCGGCAATGCCAACCTGGCTCACCTGCTGGGCTATCGCACCGTGGTGCCGCCATACCGATTCCGCACCCTCGTGGCCA
Source organism: Pseudomonas sp. MWU13-3659 (assembly GCF_023757525.1). Lineage (NCBI taxonomy): Bacteria > Pseudomonadati > Pseudomonadota > Gammaproteobacteria > Pseudomonadales > Pseudomonadaceae > Pseudomonas > Pseudomonas sp. MWU13-3659. The sequence continues at coordinate 23,392 of NZ_JAMSHW010000035.1, forward strand.
AGGCCCAGGAAACGGTGACCGCGCTGATCCAGTACGGTGAGCAGCTGCGCAGCTTCCTGGAGCTGGAGGAGCGCACCGAGCTGGAAGCGATGCAGTACCAGCAAGCAGCGGAAATCGCGGGCTACACCATCGGTATCCAGGAGCAATTGCTCAGCCAGCAACAGAAGAACGAGGACGTTTTGAGTGCACAGCGTGCGGCCACTGCGCTGCGCCAGGATCATTACCTGCGCTTGTACGAAGAGAACATGTCGGGAGCGGAAATCGCGTCGATGAGTGTCCATACCACTGGACGCGCTATTTCCATAGCGGCGAGTGCCATGTTTGCGGGTGCCAATCTGGCCTCACTAGCTCCCAATATCTTTGGGATGGCCAACGGTGGCCAGGAGTACAAAGGTCCGCTGATGGCCGCCGGCCTTGTACTGGAGGCTACCGGGAGCAGCATGGTCACTGCGGGTGAAGTGTTGCGGGAGACGGAAGGCTACCGCCGCCGCCGGGAAGAATGGCAGTTGCAAGCCAAGCTGGCCGGCAAGGAGCTGGACGTCATCGACAAGCAGCTCGAAGCGCAAAAGCATACGACGCTGGCTGCCCAGGCTTCACTGGAGCACAGTCGCAAGGCACTGGCGCAATCCCAGCAACTGTATGCGTACTACCAGAACAAATCCACCAGCGTGTCGCTCTATCGCTGGCTGCGTTCCCAGGCCACCACCTGGCACGCAACCTTGTTCGATGTGACGGTCAGCCTGTGCAACAGCGCCCAGGCCTGCTGGCAGTTCGAGACGGGCAACTACGACAGGCAGATCATCCGCACGCCCATCTGGCAAGCGGACCGCTACGGCCTGAATGCCGGTGGCGAGCTGCGCCTGGACCTGCACCGGTTGGAGACGGAAGCTCTGTTGCGCAACGAACGCCACCAGGAGATTCGCAAGACTGTTTCGTTGCAGGCATTGGTAGACCAGAAGCTGGTGTTCGACGGGGACGGTGCAGTCCTTCCGGACTGGGACAAGGTGCTTGAGACGTTGGCCAACGAAGGCGAGCTGGCGTTCAGATTGTCGGAAATGCTGTATGACCAGGACTACCCTGGGCACTACCTGCGCCGCCTGCATAGCGTGGCGCTGACGCTACCTGCTCTGTTAGGTCCCTACCAGAATATCCGCGCGACCTTGACCCAGACACAGAGCCGATTGCTGACCGAGGCGAGTTCCGAGGGCGTGCTCCACCTGTCGCCGGAGCTGCACGACAGCGAGGGCACGGGCGACGGGCGTTTCGTGAGGATGAGCCTGCGTGCGCGGCAGCAGGTTTGCCTGTCTTCGGCCAGTCAGGATATTGGCCTGGTTACCGCCCCCGAGGCTGATGATCGCTACCTGCCATTCGAAGGCACTGGCGCGGTGTCCGACTGGCGCCTGCGGTTCCCGCGTCACAAAGCACAGAAAGCGCTTATCGAGAGTCTCAGCGACGTCATCGTGGAAGTCCGTTACTTTGCCTTGTACGGCGGGGTGGACTTCGAGTTGAAGATCAATGAGCTGGTCGATAAGTATGAGCTGCGGCCTTGACACTTGCCGACATGAAGTCGGCGGCCTTTGGGCGCCGCGATGTTTTGTTCGTCTGGCCGGTGAGCGCGCGGTTGTTCTTTCCGAACTTTTATTGGTTCATCAAGCAGACAATGGAGATACCCATGCCCAGCACTCTCAACCCAGTATCCAGCGCCTCACCGGCAGCAGAAAGTGAAACCCAGAGTCACGAACTGCTTATCGACCATACTTTTCCCACCGATTCCATCGGTGGGGCAGGGGGCTCTAGACCTTGGAAGTGCAATGCCAGTAGTGATCGCTATGCGACCAAGTTCAACGACGAGGACGGTACTACCTATGCAGAGCTCCTTTCAGGCCTTGAACTCTGGCAGGATTTCAAAATTCATGTCCCGGCTAACCCAGACAGCGAGGGGCGGCCTGAGTATCTGGTCGGCTGCCAGTACGATACCGCCAGGATAAAAGGTTGCAGAATCCAGGTTTTCTTGGTCAAGGACGGTGTGAGACAAGGGCACCCGATTTTTGACGAACCTCTGGGCATTCAGAATAAGGAAGTAACCTGGCAGACCTTTGATATCCAAAGAATCAGAGTGGTTGGCGACGGTACACACCTGCAAGTCAATTTCATGATTCCAGAGGACGGGGATAAACAGGTCTACCTGAGAAACGTCGTTACGGCGTTGCGTTTGCCTGCTTTTGATAACGTCGGCTGAGGCATCGCGTCAAGGTGAGAGGCACACTCATAACGTGCACGAACACTTCATGAGCCAACGCTATGTCCGAAGTGCGGCCTGGCGCGGGATCATGAAGATCGTGCGAGTGGCCAGGGCATTTCTGCGGTTATGGTAAGAAATCCTCCAGGCACTTTTTGTATGGATGGTCGGGCGCTCCTGACTCTGACAGCCTGCCCGCGGAGGTGCCGATTCGCGGGCCACGTTTGCGTGAGTTGTCAGGCAAAGACGAAATACTTGCGCACCGTCTCCACCACTTCCCAGGTCCCTTTCATCCCAGGCTCGATCACGAACACATCGCCCGCCTTCAGATGCTTGGGCGCTTCGCCCTCAGGTGTGACGATGCAGTACCCGTCGAGGAAGTGGCAATACTCCCACTTCTCATAGTTCACCTCGAATTTGCCCGGCGTGCAGATCCAGGTGCCCATGATCTTGCTGCCGTCGGCGGACAGGTAGGCGTTGAGGTTGACGGTGTGCGGGTCGCCGCCGATGCGCTTCCATTTGGTGGCGTCGAGCACCGGGGTGGGGCAGGTTTCGCGCAGGACGGTGATGAAATCGGACATGGCGTGGCTCCAGGCAACGGGTGGGGTGAGGCATCACCATAGGGCTAATGCAACGCGCGCAGTTGCCTGGGCTCGACGTCCAGCTGCCTGCCCGCGCTATGGCAGGGGCTCTTGGGTTGCACTGTCACGCAGGGTGTAGGAGCGGCTTCAGCCGCGATGCAGGCAACGCGGTGCCTGGCACCCGCTTTGCGGGTGATCGCGGCTGAAGCCGCTCCTACAGAGGTCGGGCCAAATCAACGGGTTCCGGTTTGTGCCGGTGCACCCTCGGCCTCACGCCCACCAGTAGCGCACGAAGTGGAAGAACACCGGCGCGGCGAAGCACACCGAGTCCATGCGGTCGAGCATGCCGCCGTGGCCTTCGATCATGTGGCCCCAGTCTTTCACCCCGCGGTCGCGCTTGATCGCCGACATCACCAGCCCACCGAAGAAACCCATGGCATTGACGGTCAGCGCCATCAGCGCCGCCTGCCAGAAGGTGAACGGGGTGATCCAGCACAGCAATGCGCCCACCAGCGTGGCCAGGGCCACGCCACCGGCCAGCCCCTCGACGGTCTTCGACGGCGACAGGTTGGGCGCCACCTTGTGCTTGCCGAACAGCTTGCCGCACACGTACTGCAGCACGTCGCTGATCTGCACCACGAGGATCAGCCAGGCGATCAGCAGCAGGTTGCGGCCCTCGTAGCCGGGGATATCCAAGGTCATCAACGCGGGCACCGACGATACGCAGTACACCGCGATCATCAAGCCCCACTGCACCTTCGAGGCGCGTTCGAGGAAGCGCGTCGTGTCGCCGCCGAAGCTGGCAAGGATCGGCAGCAGCAGGAACAGGTACACCGGGATGAAGATGCTGAACATGCCGTACCAGTCCATGGCGATCAGCAGGTACTGCACCGGCAGCGCCACATAGAACGCTGCCACCAGCGCCGGGTAGTCGCTGCGCCGGGTCGGGGTGAGGGTCATGAATTCGCGCAGGGCGTAGAACGACACGCCGTAGAACAGCACGATCACGCCGTACTTGCCGAACAGGAAGGCGATGCCGATCACCAGCACCATCACCCACCAGGCGTTGATGCGGGCGTTGAGGTTGTCGATCACCGCGTGCGGGGCAGGGCCGGCGCGCCACTTGAGCAGGCGGCCGATCAGGCTGGCGAGCAACAGCAGGGCGCCGATGCCGGCGAACAGCGACAGGGTGTTGTGATCCATTTCAGGCTTCCTTCGGGGCCAGGTTCAGCAGGGCCTGGCGGGCCCGCTCGAGAAACGCGTGCTTGTCTTCGTCATCTTGCAGGTGCAGCGGTTCGCCGAAGCTCAGGGTACACAGCAGGGGCAGCGGCAGCGCGCGGCCCTTGGGCATGACCCGGTTGAGGTTGGCGATCCACACTGGCACCAATTCGACCTGCGGATTGGCCGAGGCCAGGTGGAACAGGCCGCTCTTGAACGGCAGCAGTGGGTCGTCGGTGAGGTTGCGCGTGCCTTCGGGGAAGAAGATCAGCGAGTCGCCCTGGGCGAAGGCGTCGAGCACCGGTTGCAGCGGGTTGCCTTCGCCGGCCGGGCGCTGGCGGTCGATCAGCACGCCGTTGAACACCTGGCGGATGAGGAAGTCGCGAATACCTGGCTTGCACCAGTAGTCGGCCCCGGCCACGGGGCGGGTATGGCGGCGCAGTGCCTCGGGCAACGCGGCCCAGAGCAGCACGAAGTCGCCGTGGCTGCTGTGGTTGGCGTAGTACAGGCGCTGTACCGGTTGTGGCGTGCAACCCAGCCACAAGGCGCGGGCGCCGGTGATCAGGCGTGCGGCGGAGGTGATGACGAAGGCGGTCAGGCTGGCGAGCATGGCGGCGGTCTTATCCGGTAAAAGGGAGAACGAGGGCGAGCACCACCTGTACTGCGAGGCACAAGGCCTGGCGGCGTAGCAGGGCCAGGGCGCCCTGGCTGCGGGCCGGCCAGTCGCGGGTGTCGCTGGCGGTGGGTTTCAAGTGCAGGTCGAACAGCGCGCGGTCCAGGGCCTGGGTGTCGGCGGGCAGGTTGCTGCTGGCGCCGAGGCGGGCGAACAGCTCGGCATCCAGGGCGACACGGATGGCCCAGTACTTGTGCGCCAGGCCGATCACCAGCAGTGCCGCGCAGAGTACGCTGGAGAGTGCAGGCAGCGGTATGCCCAGCAACGGTGCGAGGCTATAGGCCAGGGCCAACAGGGTAATGCCATCTGATAGGCGTTCCAGTTGGCGCCCACGAGCGAGCAGGCTGGCGACGACGAACAGGTTCATCGGCGCGCTTCCAGCTGTTGCAGGGCGAGGCGATGGGCCGGGTGCAGAACCACGCCGGGGCGGGTCTTGCGGATCAGCGCTTCGGCCTCATCAACATCGTTGCAGCGGCCGCTGAGCACCAGCCAGGCGGCCACCGCGCTGGCGCTGCGCGAATAACCCAGGGCGCAGCAGACCAGCAGAGGGCCGTGGCGGCGCAGGTCTTCGATGGCCTTGGCGGCCTGACGCAGCAGTTGGCTGTCGGGGGCGACCAAGTCGAGCGTTGGCAGGTTGTGGTAATGGCGTGGCGACCGGTTCGCCGGCAAGCCGGCTCCTACGGGGGGGCGCGTTGCCTGTGTAGGAGCCGGCTTGCCGGCGAAGGCGTCGTTACTGGCGACGCTGAGCCGTGGAGCTGAAGGGCAGGGCAGTTCAGCGCTCAAATCGATGATGCCGGCAAACGAAGGGGCTTCGCCCCGGCCAGGGATTCGCCCGAGGTATACACCCTCGCAGACTTCATCCGGCTGGGGATGCCGCCATGTCCACAGCCGCGAGTTGGCCCAGGCGGCCATCAGGTAGGGCGCCAGCAAGCAGGTCGCGGCAATGGACAGCCGGCCATCCTCGTCTTTCTGGAAACCACCTGCCCCGAATACGGCATAGTTCATCCCCACCAGCAGCAGCGACATGGCGGGCCACAGCAACCACAAAACCGCATGTCCGAGCTTGAATGCGATGATCGCGAGCAGCGCGCCCCCCAGTCCGTAACGCAGCGCCAACCGCCAACGCTTGGGATCATGGGCAAGCCGGGCGGCCTGCCAAGGCAAAGCCCCCTGCCGTGGCCACAGCCACAGGCAGACGAAACCGGCCAGTGCCCCGGTCGGCACATCGATGAAATGATGCTGCCAGGTGGTCAGCACCGACAGGCCAATCAGCCCCATCCAGCCATGTACCAGCCAGCGCCACAGACGCTGGTGGGTATGCCGGGCAAACATCGTCCAGATGATCACCAGCAGCGCGATATGTAATGAGGGCGCCTGGTTGTAGGGCTTGTCGAAGCCCATCAGCACATCGAACAACCAGCCGAACAGCCCCGACAGTTCGGGGCGCTCGAAGGTGAAGCGCAGTGGCCAGAGCAGGAAGCAAGCGACGCTGATGAACTGCGCGGTGAGTAGCGCCAGGGCATGGCGGTCCATCTCCCGGCGCGTCAGCGGCAGCAGGAACGACAACCCGTAAAGCAGGTCGATCGACCAGTACGGGATGATCGTCCACGGCCACAGCGGCATGCGGTGTTCCCAGGCGAACACCAGGCTGCCGATGTCATCGCGGCCTGCGGTATAGGTGTTGCTCAAGCCGTAACTGAGAAAGAAGAACGGCCCGAGCAGCAACAGCCAGAGCACGCCCCGGCGAATCAGCCCCGCTTCACGCGCCATCAACGCACCCGCTGCGCCAGGCTGACACTGAAGATGCCCCATTCGTCGATGCGCTGGGCGATCTTGCGGAACCCGGCCGCTTCCACCAACTGGTCCATCTCCGCCTGGCTGCGCCGGCGCATCACCCAGGCCTCACCGCCGCGGTGGCTGGTCAGGGCACGGGCGATCATCTCCAGTTGCGGGTGCCAGGGCTGGCCGGTGTAGACCAGGTAGCCGCCGTCCTCGACGGCATCGGCCAGGCCCGCCAGCGAGTTGCCCACCATTTCGTTGCTGGGGAACAGCTCATACAAGCCCGAGACCACCGCCAGGGTAGGGCGAGGGTCGAGGCTGGCCAGGCTCTGGCGGTCGAAGGCGTCACCCTGGATGAACTGGGCGATGTCGCCCAGGCCCTTTTCGTTGATCAGTGCGCTGCCCTGTTGCACGTTCAGCTCGCTGTAGTCGCGCAGCAGGATCGAATCGGGCAGTTGCTGCAGGCCTTGCAGCGCTTCGAGGATGTAGCGGCCGTGGCCGGCGGCGATGTCGACGATGCGCACCGGGCGCTGTTGCTCACGCAATCTGGCGATGGCCAGGCGCAGCAGCTCTTCGACGTTAAGCTTGCGCTGACGGATGCCGCGCCAGCCAATGGCGTCGAGGTAGTTGCGGTCGACCAACTCGCCGATCCGCCCTTTGCCGGTCGCTTGGTTGCGGTAGACGTAATCAAGGGTGGAACCGGAGTCGAAGCCGGTGTCGAAACCCAGCTTCACGCCTTCGGAAAGGCCCTTGCCCAGCCGCAGGCTGGCACGGGTGGCGCGCCAGTAGAGGTCACGTGGCGAATTACGCGGCAATGGCGCAGCCAGGCTTTCGGCTTCGGCGCAGCTTGCGCCGGCCTTGTCGGCGTCGAGCAGCGAGGGCACGGGTGCGGGAGTGTCGAAGCAGTGTTCGACGAAACGCTTGATCCGCGCCAAGGCATGGGCGCGGTCGCGCTCGCCGAGGGTATCGTGGAAGAAGCCGGGGAGGATGTGCTTCTCCTTGCGCGCACTGCCCAGGCGCTCGAAGAACTGCTCCTGTGGCTTGCGCTCGACCACGAAGTCGGCGCCAGAGATCAGCAGTTGCGTGGGCACCTGGATCGCCTGGGCGTCGGCCACCACGCGGTCGGCGGCGTCGTACAGGCCCAGCAGCATGGTGACCGAGATGGGGCGGCTGATCAGTGGGTCGGCCACGTACGACATGACGCGCTCAGGGTCGTGGGTCAGCAGGCGCGGCTTGACATAGCTGTTGACGAAGAAATTGCCGCGCCAGGCTTTCAGCAGTTTCAGCCCTGGCCGGGCGAAGGGCACGTAGAGCTTGACCTTGAACGCCGGCGAAGCCAGTACAAGGCAGCGCACCTTGGGCGCGTAGTCGTGGGCCCAGGTGGCGATCAGCACGGCGCCGACACTCTGTGCCAGCACCACCATGTCCGGTTCGGCGATGCCATGCTGCGCCTGGATATGCTCGATGAAACTCTGCACGTCGCGCACGCTGGTGGCGAAGCCCGGGCTGTCGCCGCGCGCGCCCGGCGACTGGCCGTGGCCACGGGCGTCCCAGGCGAAGAAGTCGTAGCCGGGCAGGTCCAGCTCGTCGGCCAGGTGCGCCAGGCGCCCGCCGTGCTCGTGGCCGCGGTGGAACATCACCACGGCACGGCGCGGCTGGTGTTCGTTGCGGGTGGCGGGCCAGTGACGGTAGTGCAGCTCGACCCCGTCATGGGTGGAGAAATGCAGCGATTGCGCTTGGCGCATGGCGAATATCCTTGTTCGACAGCGAGAGGGCTCAGCGGGCTTCGATCAGGCCGTGGCGAACCCGGTTGTACAGGGTATAGAGCGAGAGCAGCAGGATGACCAGCAGCAGGCCATTGAGCCATGCAGCGTTCAACAGCCCGATGGCGACGCCGGTACCCAGCACGCCGAAGGCGAACGCGCGATCGCTCTTGCCCATCGGCCCGTCGTAGCGCCGCGAGGCGCCGGCCAACGGGCCCATCACCCCGGCGTACTCGCTGATCACCGCGAACAACACCACCAGCACCACCAAGGTGGGTGACACTCCGGCGAGCAAGGCGAAGGGCAGGTACAGCGCGGCATCGGCGATCACGTCGCACAGTTCGTTGAGGTAGGCGCCCAGTTTCGATTGCTGGCCGAATTCGCGGGCCAGCATGCCGTCGACCGCGTTGAGCGCCATGCGCAGCAGCATCCAGATCGGCACGAGGATGAACAGCCAGGTCAGGTGGGGCAGCCAGGCCAGCAGCAGGCCCAGCAGGACGGAGACGATGGCCGCGCTGACGGTGACCTGGTTGGCCGTGACACCACGGTCATGGAGGCGCTGGACCGAAGGGCGCAGCAGTGCCTGGAAGCGAGGTTTGAGCTGGTAGATCGATGGCACGTGGAACTCCCTGTCATGGTGCGGCATGGCGCCGATTGTGGGGAATTCGCCTGGCCGGGGGCAAGCTGCAAATCGCCTACTTGTGAACCGGACAAGGCTCGCGTGGCTGAAGGAATGCGCCGCTTGTCGGTTATGGTGTGCATGGTGTGTATTTGGCTTTGTTTTTATCCATGTCGATGTGTACGCTACACATCGCCTGCCAAAGGAATGCCGAATGCGCAGCAGGGACGTGATTCAGCTCATCGAGGCCGATGGCTGGTACGAAGTCGAGGTGAAGGGCAGCCATCATCAGTTCAGGCACCCGTTCAAGCGGGGGCGGGTCACGGTGCCACATCCCAAGAGCGATCTACCCAAGGGCACCGCCCACAGCATCCTCAAACAGGCGGGCCTGAAATGAAGCCGATGATGCTATCCAGGGTGATCTGTCACCCCGAAGATCAATGGAGACAAACCATGAAATTTCCAGTTGTGCTGCACAAGGACGAGGGCTCGGACTACGGCGTGATCGTGCCCGATGTGCCTGGCTGCTTCTCCGCAGGTTTCAGCGTTTCCCAGGCGCTGGACAACGTCCAGGAGGCCCTGGCGCTGCATTTCGAAGGGCTGGTGGCCGATGGCGAGGCGCTGCCCCAGGCCCAGGAAGTGGACGTGCATGTGGCCAACCCCGACTACGCCGACGGCGTCTGGGCGGTGGTGGAGTTCGACGTCACCCCGTACCTGGGCAAGGCGGTACGCTTCAACGCGACGCTGCCGGAGAACCTCCTGCAGCGGATCGACGAGAAGGTGAAGCGTGACCATCGTTACGCCTCGCGCTCGGGTTTTCTCGCTTCGGCGGCGCTGCGCGAGCTGGCCGTGGCGCACTGAACATGAGGGGCCATGACGTGGCCCCTTCGTCTTGGCCGATTCAGCGGCTGGCCGACGAGGCGCTGAGCATGTCGATCAGCTGGATATCGAAGTCGCGCTCCAGGTACTCCATGCGTTTATCACCGAACGCGACCATGTGTGGCAGCGCCGAGTGTACGTCCAGGTCGGCCTTGCTGGCCCAGACCTCGAAAAACACGAACAGGCTCGGGTCTTCCTTGTCGCGCAGCATGTGGTACTCGATGCAGCCCGGCTCCAGGCGGCTGGGCTCGACGTAGGCGCGGAACAACTGCTCGAAGGCTTCGGCTTTTTCCGGACGGGTCTTGGCTTTGAGGATGAAGGCGTATGGCTCGCTCATGGGTCTTGCCTCTATGGATGAAGGGGTGAGGGCATTCTAAATCAACAATATGTTTACCATTCGTGACTATGAGGCAAATGTATTTTGACCTCACGCCGCTTTTTCCCCTGCCTGTGTCTCCTTAACCTGCCGCCATTCCAAATGACTCGGTCGGCAGGCACTCCCGCCTCGGATCGACACCGATACCTTCGAGGCTTGCGATGAAAAAGATTCTCCTGCTCAACGGCGGCAAACAGTTCGCCCATTCCGACGGTCGCCTGAACCAGACCTTGCACGATGCCGCCCTGGCCCACCTGGACCGTGCCGGCTTCGATGTGAAACAGACCTTCATCGACGGCGGCTATGACGCTCAGGAAGAAGTCGAGAAATTCCTCTGGGCCGATGTGGTGATCTACCAGATGCCGGGCTGGTGGATGGGCGCGCCGTGGACCGTGAAGAAGTATGTCGACGAGGTGTTCACTGCCGGGCATGGCAGCCTGTACGCCAGCGATGGTCGGACCCGTTCCGATGCCTCGCAGAAGTACGGCAGCGGTGGCCTGGTGCAGGGTAAGCAATACATGTTGTCGCTGACCTGGAACGCGCCGCAGCAGGCGTTCGACGACCCGGCCGATTTCTTCGAGGGCAAGGGCGTGGATGCGGTGTACTTCCCGTTCCACAAGGCCAACCAGTTCCTCGGTATGAGCGGCTTGCCGACCTTCCTGGCGGTGGATGTGATGAAGCGCCCAGATGTGCCGGCGGCGCTGGCGGCGTATGAGCAGCATCTGGACAAGGTGTTCGGCAACGCCTGAACGCTTTGACACGACCTCTGTAGGAGCGGCTTCAGCCGCGATCACCCGCAAAGCGGGTGCCAGAACCGCGGTGCCTGCATCGCGGCTGAAGCCGCTCCTACAGGGGGGGTTAAGTGCTTGCATGTACGTTGATCAACGGCTATCAATCACGGCATCGTCCAACCAGGCCCACTCGCGTGAAAACTCGCTCTGAAGAACTCCAGGTCTTTGTCGCCGTCATCGACTGCGGCTCGATCTCGGCCGCTGCCGAGCAGATCGGCCAGACACCATCGGCCGTCAGCCGCACCCTGTCGCGCTTGGAGGACAAGCTCGGCACCACCCTGGTCAACCGCACCACCCGGCGCATGGACCTGACCGAAGAAGGGCGTTTCTTCCTCGAACGCGCGCGGCTCATTCTCGAGCAGATCGACGACATGGAAGAGCGCCTGTCGATGCACCGCCAGACGCCGTCCGGGCGCCTGCGCATCAATGCCGCGGCACCCTTCATGCTGCATGCGATCCTGCCGTGGATCGGCGAGTTTCGTCAGCAGTACCCAGGCATCGAGCTGGAGCTGAACACCGACGACCTGATCATCGACCTGCTGGAGCAAAGCACCGACGTGGCCATCCGCATCGGCGAGCTGGCCGACTCCAGCCTGCATGCCCGCTCGCTGGGCTGCAGCCCGGTGCAGGTGCTCGCCAGCCCCGAGTACCTGGCGCGAAACGGCACACCGCAGACGGTCGATGACCTCGATGGCCATTGTCTGCTGGGCTTCAGTACCCTCGACTCGCTCAACCAGTGGCCGCTGCGCCATGCCCAGGGCGACCGCTGGGCGATCCGTCCGCAGTTGCTCGCTTCCAGCGGCGAGACGCTGCGCCAACTGGCCCTGGCTGGCGAAGGCATCGTCAGCCTGTCGCACTTCATGACCCACGAGGACATCCGCTCGGGCCGCCTGCAAGTGCTGCTCGCCGAGCACAACAACGGGTATCGCCAGCCGATCCATGCGGTGTACTACCGCAACACCCAACTGGCGCTGCGTATCCAGTGTTTTCTCGATTTCATCCAGAAAAAGCTGGCGGTCTACGCCTGCTAGCAGTTGCCTGAACGCGACAACCCCTATCCCTTGGCGCCGGAATCTTCCTACGTGAATTGCTTAGTCGAATGCCTTCGGCCTTAATGACTGATCAACAAAAACAACACTAGGAAGTGCCCATGCGTATCGTCCTGTCCCAGTCGCTGGCCCTCGGGGCCGCGATCCTGAGCTGTTCTTCCGCCTTTGCCGTGACGTTGGAAGGTGGTGCTGTGGCCGCGCCTGATCAATATGGCGCACAGGTGGCCGCCGATATCCTCAAGAAGGGCGGCAACGCGGTGGACGCCGCGGTTGCCACCGCGTTCACCCTCGCCGTCACCTACCCCGAGGCCGGCAACATCGGCGGCGGTGGTTTCATGACCCTGTTCGTCGACGGCAAGCCGTATTTCCTCGACTACCGCGAAGTGGCGCCCAAGGCCGCCACCAAGACCATGTACCTGGACGAAAAGGGTGAGGTGATCGAGAACCTGAGCCTGGTTGGCGCCCGCGCCGCCGGTGTGCCGGGCACGGTGATGGGCCTGTGGGAGGCGCACCAGAAGTTCGGCAAGCTCAAGTGGAGCGAACTGCTGACTCCGGCTATCGGCTATGCGCAGAACGGTTTCAAGATTGCCCAAAAGCAGTACCAGTACCGCGACGATGCCCAGGGCCTGTTCAAGACCGCCACCAATTTCAACGACTACTTCGGCAACATGAAGGTCGGTGAGCTGTTCAAGCAGCCGGAGTTGGCCAAGACCTTGGAGCGTATTGCCGACAAGGGGGGGAGCGAGTTCTACCAGGGCAAGACCGCCGACCTGCTGGTGGCGCAGATGCAGGCCGACAAGGGCCTGATCACCACGGAAGACCTCAAGAACTACAAGGCCGTGTGGCGCAACCCGATCGCCATCGACTGGCGCGGCAACGTGGTCTACACCGCGCCGCCACCCAGCTCCGGCGGCGTGGCGCTGGCCCAGTTGCTGGGCATCAAGGAAGACCGCGCGGCGGACTTCAAGGGCGTCGAGCACAACTCCGCCCAGTACATCCACCTGCTGGCCGAGATCGAGAAGCGGGTGTTCGCCGACCGCGCCGACTATCTGGGCGATCCGGCCTTCACCCAGGTGCCGGTCGACCAGCTGATCGCCAAGGAGTACCTGGCCAAGCGCGCGGCACAGGTCAACCCGAAGGCCATCTCCGACACCGACAAGGTCAAGCCGGGGCTGGAACCGCACCAGACCACGCACTTCTCCATCGTCGATAAACAGGGCAATGCGGTGAGCAACACCTACACCCTCAACCTCGACTATGGGAGTGGCGTGGTGGTGAAGGGCGCGGGTTTCCTGCTCAACGACGAGATGGATGACTTCAGCGCCAAGCCGGGCGCGGCCAATGCGTTCGGTGTGGTGGGTGGCGACGCCAATGCCATCGCGCCGGGCAAGCGCATGCTGTCGTCGATGAGCCCGAGCCTGGTGACCCGTGACGGCCAAGTGGTGCTGGTGCTGGGCACGCCGGGTGGTTCGCGGATCTTCACCTCGATCTTCCAGGTGATGAACAACCTGTACGACTACCAGATGCCGCTGGAGAAGGCGGTGGCGGCGCAGCGGGTGCATCACCAGTTGCTGCCCAAGGACACGATCTACTTCGACAGCTATGCGCCGCTGACCGGGCAGGTGGCCGACGACTTGAAGAAAATGGGCTATGTGCTGGAGGACCAGGGCTGGGAGATGGGCGATATCCAGGCGATCCGGGTGACCGGGGAGACGCTGGAGACCGCGTCCGACCCGCGTGGGCGCGGGGTGGGGATGATCGTCAAGTGATACGTGTTGGCTGAGCTGACGCATTCGCCGGCAAGCCGGCTCCTACAGAGTTACCCGTAGGAGCCGGCTTGCCGGCGAACCTTTCGAAGGTCAGACGCGGAACTGGCTGACCAGCGTCTGCAGGTGACCACCCAGGCGTGCCAGCTCGACGCTGGAGGCGGCGGTTTCGTCGCTGGCCGCGGCGGTCTGCTCGGACACATCACGCACGTTCAGGATGCTGCGGCTGATCTCCTCGGCCACGGCGCTCTGCTGCTCGGCGGCGGCGGCGATCTGCTGGTTCATCGACTGGATGTTCGACACCGTGCGGGTGATGCTCTCCAGCGAGCCACCGGCCTTGCGCGCGAGCTCGACACTGCTGTCGGTCAGGCTGCGGCTGCCGTTCATGACTTCGGCGACCTGCTGGGTGCCGTTCTGCAGGCTGGCGATCAGGCCTTCGATCTCTTCGGTGGACTGCTGGGTGCGCTGGGCCAGGCCACGCACTTCGTCGGCGACCACGGCGAAACCACGGCCGGCTTCACCGGCACGGGCCGCTTCGATGGCGGCGTTGAGCGCCAGCAGGTTGGTCTGCTCGGCCACCGACTTGATCACGTCCATCACGCTGCCGATCTTCTGGCTTTCCTGCTGCAGCAGGGTCATGGCTTCGGTGGAACGGTGCACTTCGTGGGCCAGGCGTTCGATCTGGCTGATCGCTTCGCTGACCACCTTGTCGCCGGTGCGGGCTTCATCGTCGGCATTGGTCGCGGCGTGGGAGGCCTGCTCGGCGTTGCGCGCGACTTCCTGCACGGTGGCGGCCATCTCGTGCATGGCGGTGGCCACCTGGTCGGTTTCGACCTTCTGGCTGTTGGCGCCGGCGCTGGTCTGTTCGGTCACCGCCGACAGCTCCTCGGCGGCGCTGGCGATCTGGGTGACGCCGTCGCGGATGCCGGTGATCAGGTCACGCAGGGTGGTGCCCATGCGCGCGATGCCTTCCTGCAAGGCGCCCAGCTCGTCACGGCGGGTGACGCGCAGGTTCTGGGTGAGGTCGCCGCTGGCGATCTTGTTCACCACGTCCATGGTCTCGCGCAGCGGGCGGGTGATCTGGCGGGTGATGATGAAGGCCGCGAGAATGCCGACCAACAGCGCCAGCAGGGTGGCGGTGGTCTGCAGGCTGCGGGCCTGGACGCTCTCGTCGTCGCGGCGTTCGATCTGGATCTTGTACAGCTCGTCGCTGCGCTTGACGATATCGGCACCCTGCACGGTCATTTCGGCACGGGCCACACCGATGGCGGCGGTGGCGTCGCGGAACTGGCGCACTGCGTCGCGGTAGGCGAGCACGGCGCTTTCGAACTGCTGGATGCGCGAAGCTTCGCCCGGCAGCTGACGCTTGAGGCTGTCGATCTCGGCCAGGGCGCTCTCCAGCTGGCGCACGGCGGCCTGCTCGGTTTCAGTGGTGAGGTCGGCGATGTAGCTGCGCACGTCCAGGCGTACCTGCACCAGCTGCTGCTTGGCCTTGCTGATCAGCAGGTACTGGGCCAGGCGGCTGGCATCGCTTTCGGCATTGGACAGCACGGCGGCGCTGATGGCCTCTATCGCCTCGTTGGCGCGGCCGGCGGCCTGGTTCATCGCATCACGGGCGGTGAGGGTGGTCTTGTAGCCCTGGCGCATCTTCTCCAGCGAAACCCGGTACTCGCTGATGCTCTGGCCCTGCTCACGCAGCAGCTTGACGTTTTCCGGGCTCTTGAAGGAGTTGACCAGGTGCTGTTGCTGGCTGCCGAAGGCGTCGAGCTTGGCCTGGACGTTGGCCGCCGAGGCGTCGTCGCCGTTGGTCAGCATCCATTGCAGACGCGCCACGCGCAGGTTGGTCAGGTCACTGTTGAGCTGGGTGATGTCGCTCATCCAGTTGCTGCGGTCGATAAGGCTGCCCAGGCTGTTCCAGCCGGTCAGGGCCAGCAGGCCGGTCAGTACGAGGACCAGGCCGAAGCCCAGGCCGAGTTTGAGGTTGACGCTGATGTTGGCGAACCAGCTGTTCATGCACGCTCTCCCAGAAAATGATTTCGCTCACTTGATCTCAATCGCTGGGCGTTGTTCTTGTGGGGAGCCCTGCTGATTCGTGCAGGGGTTATCGGCAAGGCGGGGCGAAGCTGAAACGCTTTTTCAGGCTATTTGTAACTGGTTGAAAACGTTTGCTTTTTGGATATGGCAAGGGGCTGCTGTGCAGCCCATTCGCGGGTAAACCCGCTCCTACTGGGCCTTTGGAAGGCCGTGGCGCTGGGTTAAACTTGCCGCCTTCGCTGAACCCCCTGACGGTATTGCCATGAATTTCGCCAAACTCGGCCTGATCGAACCGCTGCTGCGTACCCTGCAGACGCTGGACTACACCACTCCGACCCCGGTCCAGGCCCAGGCCATTCCCGCCGTGCTCGCCGGCCGCGACCTGATGGCCGCGGCCCAGACCGGTACCGGCAAGACCGCGGGCTTCGCCCTGCCGGTGCTGCAGCGCCTGGCCCTGGAGGGCGAGAAGGTCGCCGCCAACTCGGTGCGCGCGCTGGTGCTGGTACCGACCCGGGAGCTGGCCGAACAGGTCCACGCCAATGTGCGTGAATATGCCGAGAACCTGCCGCTGTCCACCTACGCGGTCTACGGTGGGGTCAGCATCAACCCGCAGATGATGCGCCTGCGCCGCGGCGTCGACCTGCTGGTGGCCACCCCGGGGCGCTTGCTCGACCTGTTCCGCCAGAACGCCATCAAGTTCGGCCAGGTACAGACCCTGGTGCTCGATGAAGCCGACCGCATGCTCGACCTGGGCTTCGCCGAGGAACTGCAGGCGGTGTACGCGGCGCTGCCGCGCAAGCGCCAGACGCTGCTGTTCTCCGCCACCTTCTCCGATCAGATCCGCATGCTCGCGGGCCTGGCGCTGAACGATCCGCTGAGCATCGAAGTCAGCCCACGCAACGCTGCCGCCAACACGGTCAAGCAGTGGCTGGTGCCGGTGGACAAGAAGCGCAAGGCCGACCTGTTCTGCCACCTGCTGCGCAAGCAGCGCTGGAAGCAAGTGCTGGTGTTCGCCAAGACCCGCAACGGCGTGGACCAACTGGTCGAGCGGCTGCTCGCCGAAGGCGTCAACGCCGACGGCATTCATGGTGACCGGCCCCAGGCGACCCGTCAGCGGGCGCTGGACAGCTTCAAGGCCCGCGAGGTCCAGGTGCTGGTGGCCACCGACGTCGCCGCCCGTGGCCTGGACATCGACGACCTGCCGCTGGTGGTCAACCTCGACCTGCCGATCGTCGCCGAGGACTATGTGCACCGCATCGGCCGTACCGGCCGCGCGGGCAACAAGGGCGAGGCGATTTCGCTGGTGTGTGCCGACGAAGTGCAGCTGCTGGCGTCGATCGAGACGCTGATCCGCCAGGTGCTGCCGCGCCACGAAGAGCCGGATTTCATCCCCGACCACCGGGTGCCGGTGACCGATGCCAGTGGCCAGGTGCTGAAAAAGCCGAAAAAGCCCAAGAAGCCGAAGGAGAACAGTGCCAAGCGTGGCTTGGGGCGCTGGATGGACAGCGCCGAGTCGGGCGCGTCGGCACCAGCGGTCAAGGCGGTGCGCAAAGTGCCTAGCTTCGGTGGCAAGCCCCGCAAGCCCAAGCCGTGAGGTAAGTGAAGCCCTGCGCGATCCCTGTAGGAGCGGCCTTGTGCCGCGAAAGGGCCGCGTAGCGGCCCCAGATATCAGCGTTGAGCAAAGATCGCCGGGGCCGCTTTGCGGCCCTTTCGCGGCACAAGG
>NZ_JAMSHW010000036.1:0-40418 GCF_023757525.1 Pseudomonas sp. MWU13-3659
TCACTGTAGGAGCCGGCTTGCCGGCGAACCCAGCCACACTGGCCCGGCCTGTTCGCCGGCGAGCCGGCTCCTACAAGGTTCACGTAACCTTCTTGATCTTTACCCAGCCTTTACCCTCGCCTGACCGCCCTTGACCTTGCTTTCCCTAGACTGGGCTCATCCGGTAAACACCGGCCCACGACAGGAGACACACCATGCGCAAGACCCTTATCGCCCTGATGTTCGCCGCCGCCCTGCCGACCGTGGCCATGGCCATGCCTGAAGGCGGCCCGCGTCACGACGGCCCGCATCATCGCGGTGACGCGCCTTTCGCCCAACTGGACCTGAGCCGCGACCAACGCCAGCAGATCGGCAAGCTGATGGGCGAGCAGATGCAACAGCGCCGCGACATCACCGAGCGCTACATCAACAAGTTGCCCGCCGCCGACCAGAAGGCCATGAAGGACGAGATCAAGGCCAGCCACGACAAGACCGAAGGCCAGATCCGCGCCCTGCTCAAGCCCGACCAGCAGAAGAAATTCGACGATCTGCAGAAGGAACGCGCCGCGCGCAAGGCCGAATGGCAGGAGTTCCAGGCCTGGAAAGCTGAAAAAGCCACCAAGGCCCAGTAAGCTGTCCATCCGCAGCCCGGCCCGCAACAGTGCGGGCCGGGCTTTGTTCGTTTCATGGAGGTGCTTGTCGTGCGTTCACTGTTCTGGCGCATCCTGGCCAGCTTCTGGCTGGCCATCACCCTGGTTGCCGGCCTGTCGATCCTGCTCGGCCACATGCTCAACCAGGATGCCTGGATCCTCAGCCGTCATCCGGGCCTGAACAACCTGGCCAGCCACTGGGCCCAGCACTTTGAACAGGAAGGCCTGGAGTCATCCCAGCGCTTCCTGGAACGGCGCAAGCAACGCTACCGGATCGACGTCCAGGTGCTCGACGACAGCGGTGACGCCGTGGTGCCCGGTACCTTCCCGCGCCGCGCCGCCGCCTTCGAGGCGCGCCAGCACAACGACGAACGCCGCCTGCCCTGGCGCCGCCTGACCGAGGAATACACCAGCCCCACCAGCGGTGAAACCTACCTGCTGATCTACCGTATCCCCCACCCGGAATTGGCCGCCTGGCATCGCGAGAGCCTGATCTGGCCACTCAGTGCCCTGGGGATCGCCCTGGTGGTGCTGACCTTGTTCAGCCTGCTGGTCACCCTGTCGATCACCCGCCCGCTCAGCCGCCTGCGCGGCGCCGTGCATGACCTGGGGCAGGCCAGCTACCAGCAGAACAGCCTGGCCCGCCTTGCCGTGCGCCGTGACGAGTTCGGTGTGCTGGCCAACGACTTCAACAAGATGGGTGCCCGCCTGCAGAGCCTGATCGGCAGCCAGCGCCAGCTCCTGCGCGATGTCTCCCACGAGTTGCGTTCACCGCTGGCGCGCCTGCGCATTGCCCTGGCCCTGGCCGAGCGCGCCGAGCCCGAGCAGCGCCAGGCCCTGTGGCCGCGCCTGACCCGTGAATGCGACCGGCTGGAGGACCTGATCAGCGAAATCCTCGTGCTGGCCCGGGTCGATGCCGAGCAGGCCCACGCCGAACCCGTGGATCTCAACGCCCTGCTGGGCAGCGTGCGCAAGGATGCCCAGCTCAGCGCACCGGAGCAGGAAGTGAAACTGGAAGCACAGCCAGGCCTGGTGCTGCAGGGGTGGCCGACCTTGATCGAGCGGGCGGTGGATAACCTGCTGCGCAATGCCTTGCGGTTCAATCCGGCAGGGCAGCCGATCGAGATCCTCGCGCGCCGCGAGCAGGAGCGGATCGTGTTGAGCGTGCGTGATCATGGGCCCGGGGTGGCGGCGGAGTACCTGGCGCAATTGGGGGAGCCGTTTTTCCGCGCGCCGGGACAGGATGCGCCGGGGCATGGCTTGGGGTTGGCGATTGCGCGCAAGGCCGTGGAGCGCCATGGTGGGACGCTGACGTTGAGCAATCACCCGCAGGGTGGGTTTGCCGCAACACTGGAGTTGCCCTGTGACGTCAGCGTGGGTTGAAAGATCCTGGCCCGGCTATGCCGGGCATCGCCAGCAAGGCTGGCTCCTACAGGCCTGCGGTAAGGCCCTGGCCTGTAGGAGCGGGCTTACCCGCGATGGGCTGCGCAGCAGCCCTTGCTGCCTCACTCGCCCCAGGCGCTGACGTACTGGGCGGTCTCCAGCACCGGTGCCGTGCGCGGCTCACCCATCGGCGTCCCCACATACAGGTAGCCGATCACTTCCTCGTTCGCCTCCAGCCCCAGGCCCTTGTGCACATGGGCATCGAAAGCCATGTCGCCGGTGCGCCACACCGCACCGATGCCTTGGGCATGCGCCGCGATCAGAATGCCATGGGCGGCGCAGCCAGCGGCCAGACGCTGTTCGATCTTCGGCACCTTGAAATGGTCCTGCAACCGGGCGACCACCACGATCAGCAACGGCGCGCGCAGCGGCATCGCCCGGGCCTTGTCCAGCGCGGCCGGGGTGGCATCGCCCTTGGCCTGCACCGCTTCGGCGAACAGCTCGCCGAGTTTCTCCCGGCCCTGGCCTTCGATGGTCAGGAAGCGCCAGGGACGCAGCTGGCCATGGTCCGGTGCGCGCAGCGCGGCCTGGAACAGCGCTTCGCGCTGGGCGGCGTTGGGCGCGGGGTCGGTCAGGCGTGGCACGGAAACACGGTTGAGCAATGCGTCGAGAGCCTCCATCGGCTACCCTCCTGGCAAGTTGAAAGTGCGGCCATTCTCAAGCTGCAAGCTTCAAGCTGCAAGCCACAAGAAAACAGCCTGTGCACGCCTCATTGGTGCTTGGCGCTTGCAGCTTGCAACTTGCCGCTTAAAATGGCGCCCTTTCCGTTGCGAGTCAGGGCAGATCACATGGCATTGCCGACCTTAAGGATCATTGGTTTCATCATCGGCATCTTCCTGATCACCCTGGCGGTGAGCATGGTCGTGCCCATGGCGACCCTGGTGGTCTTCGAGCGCACCGGCGACATGCCGTCGTTCCTCTGGTCGAGCCTGATCACCTTCGTTGCAGGGCTCGGCCTGGTCATGCCCGGGCGCCCCGAGCACGTGCACCTGCGCCCCCGCGACATGTACCTGCTGACCGTCAGCAGCTGGCTGGTGGTGTGCGTGTTCGCCGCCCTGCCGTTCCTGCTCACGCAACACATCAGCTACACCGACGCCTTCTTCGAAAGCATGTCCGGCATCACCGCCACCGGCGCCACCGTGCTCAGCGGGCTGGACACCATGTCGCCGGGCATCCTCATGTGGCGCTCGATGCTGCACTGGCTGGGCGGCATCGGTTTCATCGGCATGGCGGTGGCGATCCTGCCGTTGCTGCGCATCGGTGGCATGCGCCTGTTCCAGACCGAATCCTCCGACCGCTCGGAGAAGGTCATGCCGCGCTCGCACATGGTCGCCAAGTCGATCGTGGCGGTGTACGTCGGCATCACCGTGTTCGGCAGCCTGGCCTTCTGGTGGGCGGGCATGAGCCCGTTCGACGCGATCAACCATGCCATGTCGGCGATTTCCACGGGCGGGTTCTCCACCTCCGACCAGTCCCTGGCCAAGTGGGACATCCCGGCGGTGCACTGGGTCGCGGTGGTGGTGATGATCCTGGGCAGCCTGCCGTTCACCCTGTACGTGGCCACCCTGCGTGGGCACCGCAAGGCGCTGATCAAGGACCAGCAGGTGCAGGGCCTGCTCGCCATGCTGGTGGCCACTTGGCTGGTCCTCGGCACCTGGTACTGGGCGACCACCGACCTGCACTGGCTCGATGCCCTGCGCCATGTGGCGTTGAACGTCACCTCGGTGGTCACCACCACCGGCTTCGCCCTGGGCGACTACAGCATGTGGGGCAACTTCTCGCTGATGCTGTTCTTCTATCTCGGTTTTGTCGGCGGCTGCTCCGGCTCCACGGCGGGCGGCATCAAGATCTTCCGCTTCCAGGTCGCCTACATCCTGCTCAAGGCCAACCTCAACCAGCTGATCCATCCGCGCGCGGTGATCAAGCAGAAGTACAACGGCCACCGCCTCGACGAAGAGATCGTGCGTTCGATCCTGACCTTCTCGTTCTTCTTCGCCATCACCATCTGCATCATCGCCCTGCTGCTGTCGCTGCTGGGCGTGGACTGGATGACCGCGCTGACCGGCGCCGCCGGCACGGTCTCGGGCGTGGGCCCCGGCCTGGGCGAGGTGATCGGGCCGGCCGGCAACTATGCCAGCCTGCCGGACGCCGCCAAGTGGATCCTCAGCGCAGGCATGCTGCTCGGCCGCCTGGAGATCATCACGGTGCTGGTGTTGTGCATGCCGGCGTTCTGGCGTCACTGATCACCAGGCGCGCACGGTACTCGCTCGGGGTGGCGTCGAACCAGCGGCGGAACGCACGGTAGAAATTGCTCGGGTCGGCGAACCCCAACAGGTAGGCGGTTTCCAGCAACGTCGTCCCCGGCTGGGCGAGGTACTGCTCGGCCAGCTCCCGACGGGTGTCATCCAGCAGGGTCTGGAAACTGGTGCCCTCGTCCTGCAGACGACGCTGCAAGGTGCGCTGCGACAGGTGCAGCGCCTGCGCCACGGTTTCACGCTTGGGTTCGCCCTGGGGCAGGATACGACACAACACCTGGCGCACCCGGTGTGTCACGCGGCTCTCCGAGAAGCGCGCCAGGTATTCACCGGCAAAACGATCGTGCAACACCGCCATCGCCTCGTTGGCCGTGGGCAGCGGCGCCTCCATGTCGGCACGCTCGAACACCAGCGCGTCGTGGGGCGCGCCGAATACCAGTGGCGCGTGGAACGCCACCTTGTACGGCTCGACATTGCGCGGTTGCGCCCCCTGGATAAGCACCCGGCGTGGCTGTATTGGCCGCCCGCTCAGCCAAGTGCTGAGGGACAGCGCGCAAGCCAGTGAAGCTTCGGCGCTATGCCGGGTCGGCGGCAGGTGATCGCCATGCACCGTGAGCACCAGGGCGTAGCCTTCAGGCCCCAGACGAAAGCTCAGGTCAGAACTTTCAGCGATGATCCGCTGGTAACGCACCAGGCGCTCGAAACCCTCGGCCAGGGTGCGGCTGGACATGAGTGCATAGCCCACCACATGAAAGGAGGCCGGCCGCACCACCCTGGCCATGTTAAGGCCGATGGCCTCGTTGCCGGACAGCTCGACTGCCAGCTGCCACAAGCGCGTCATGGCGTCTTGGGGGAAACGCGCATCGGGGTCGTCCAGCGCAGTGAAATCGAGCCCGAGTTGCTTGAACATGCTCCGGCAATCGAGCCCTTCCAGCTCGAGCGCCTTGACAATCCCTGATGCCCAGCTGGCTGACGTGGTTCTCTCACTCATGACAGGCTTCTTGTGCTGACCGCTCCTGCGGTGAACCGAAAGGATACTCAATTGGCGCTCATTGTCACTGGCCGGGGCCATCAATGACTCTAGACTCGATTCAGGCTCCACGCCGTGTATGCTGTAGGCACCCGCGACTTCCGGAGCACCGCCATGACCAGCACCGCGCAGTTCCGCAGTTTTGCCGAGTTCTACCCCTACTACCTCGGCGAGCACAGCAACGCCGCCTGCCGGCGCCTGCACTTCATCGGCACCAGCCTGGTGATCGCCCTGCTCGCCTACACCCTCGCCAGCGGCAAATGGCTGTTGCTGCTGGCCGTACCGCTGGCCGGCTACGGCTTTGCCTGGGTCGGCCATTTCTTCTTCGAGAAAAATCGCCCGGCCACCTTCACCCATCCCTGGTACAGCCTGGTGGGCGACTTCGCCATGTTCCGCGACATCCTGCTGGGGCGCATCAGCCTCTGATCGGCCCGCTGGGCCAGGTTCGCGTCCCGCCTGGCCACTGCCAAAGCCTGGGGCTTGGCCAACACTGGCAGCATACTTGGCAGCAGTGGCGCTCAGGCAATGAACAAACAAGCCAGCTTCAACCACATGCGCAACGGCACGGCCCAGGACTGGGCGATCATCGCCGACGACTTCCGCGCCTATTCCCGCCAGCTACCGCAACGCATCCTGGCCCACTTGCGCTTGCTGGACGGTGATTTCGGTGGTTTCCCCATCGATCGCCTGAGCCACTCGCTGCAGACCGCCACCCGCGCCTACCGTGACGGGCGCGACGAGGAGTACGTGGTCTGCGCCCTGCTCCACGACATCGGCGACACCCTGGGCAGCTACAACCATCCGGATATCGCCGCGGCCATCCTCAAGCCTTTCGTCAGCACCGAGAACCTGTGGATGGTCGAGCAGCACGGGATTTTCCAGGGCTACTACTTTTTTCACCACCTGGGCATGGATCGGCATCTGCGCGAGCAGTTCAGCGAGCACCCGCAGTATCAGCGGACCATCGAGTTCTGTGCCCGGTATGACGCGGCGGCATTCGACCCGGACTACGCAAGCCTGCCGCTTGTGTTCTTCGAGCCGATGCTGGAACGGGTGTTCGCCCAGCCGCGGCAGTCGGTCTACAAGGCAGCCCTGTAGGAGCGGCTTTAGCCGCGATACGGACATCACGGTATCTGGCACCTGCTTCGCAGGTGATCGCGGCTGAAGCCGCTCCTACAGGGGCAGGATCAAGCCGGCTCGCCCAGCGACGCCAACTGCGCCTGGGCCTCGGCAAACCGATACAGCTCGATCTGCCCGTCCCAGTGCTCGATCAACGCCGTGCAGGACTCCACCCAATCGCCACAGTTGAGATACTCCACCTCCCCCACCCGGCGGATTTCGGCATGGTGGATATGCCCGCACACCACCCCCTGGAAACCTCGCCGGGTGCATTCATGGGCAATCGCATCCTCGAAGTCGCTGATGAAGTTCACCGCGCCCTTGACCTTGTGCTTGAGGTAGGCCGACAGCGACCAGTAGCCGTAACCGTAGCGAGCCCGCCAATGATTGAGCCAGCGATTGAGCACCAGGGTGAACTCGTAGGCCCGGTCGCCAAGGAAGGCCAGCCAACGGTGGTAGCGGGTGATCACATCGAACTGGTCGCCATGCACCACCAGCAGGCGCCGGCCATCCGCGGTCAGGTGCTCGGCCTCGTCCACCAGCTGGATATTGCCGAGGATCAGCTTGGAGTAACGCCGCAGGAACTCGTCATGGTTGCCGGTGACATAGATCACCTCGGTACCGCGCTTGCTCATGGTCAGCAACCGGCGGATGACGTTGGTGTGGGCTTGCGGCCAGTAGATGCCGCTGCGCAGCTTCCAGCCATCGATGATGTCGCCGACCAGATAGATGCGATCGGCCTGGTAGCCCTTGAGAAAGCTCGACAAGTGCTCGGCCTGGCAATCCCGGGTGCCCAGGTGCACATCGGAGATCCACAGGGTGCGCACACGCTGCTTGCGTGACGGGCGGGCGAGTTCGGCATGGGTCATGGGCAGGCTCCGGCACTGTTTGCTGGAGACTGGCAGGCAGGCATGACAGGCCGGTGGCAGTCCCATGACCATCCTGCGTGGGGCCTGGCACTGGGTGTACACTGCCCCCCTGCCCTCGAGGAAATCCCCCATGAGCACCGGCTCGCTGCTTTCGCTGCGCCACTACCGCCACGACCTGATCGCCCACAGCCACGACCACCCGCAGCTGGTGTTCGGTCTGGGTGGTCGCCTGAACTTCGAGGTACAGGGCCGTGGCGCACAGCTGGAGCGCCAGGACCTGATGGTGGTGCCGGCCGGTGCGCATCACACCTGCGGCAGCCCCAGTGGCAGCCATTGCCTGGTGCTGGACGTGCCGGATGAGCACTGGCTCGGTGAACACCTGGGCAGCCACGCCGACAACAGTCGCCGCCTGCTCGACCGCCCCGGCGCCCTGACCCTGGACAACCGTCAGCAACAACTGGTGGATTGGCTGGCGAGCAGCCCGGTGGATGATCCACTGATCGCTCGCCAGGGTGCCGTCCTGCTGCTGGCCAGCTTGACGCCGCAGGCCTGTGCGCCAGTGATCGCCAGCAAGCGCCTGCCCTACGCCGCCTTCGACGCGCATATCGAACGCCATGCCGCCCACCCGCTGCAGGTTGCAGACCTGGCAAGGCTGGCCGGGCTGTCCAGCGCGCGGCTGCATGCGCGGTTCGCCAGCGAGCGCAGCATGACCCCGATGGACTACATTCGCCAGCGGCGGCTGCTCATGGCCCGACGGTTGCTGTGCGAAACGCTGCTGCCAGTGGGCGAGATCGCCGCGCGGGTGGGGTATGGCTCGCAGAGTACGTTCAGTGCGGCAATGCTGCGCGCCTTCGGCAGCTCGCCGCTGGCCTTGCGGCGAGAGTCTGGCGACAACTGACGCGAGGTGCGCGACAGACAGCGTTAGCTGCACCTTTTAGACTGCAGCCAACCTATTCGCCGGCAAGCCGGCTCCTACAGACCAGCACCCTACCCGTAGGAGCCGGCTTGCCGGCGAAAGGGCCTTCGCAAGCCCCCAAAATCCAAAGGACCACCATGAACCACCGCACCGCCCTCGGCGCCCTGCACATTGGCGCGCTGTTCTTCGGCCTCACCGGCGTCTTCGGCAAGCTGGCTGCCAGTGCCAGCCCCGCGATCATCGTCTTCGGCCGTGCCGCCTTCGCCGTGCTCGCCCTGGGACTGTTCGCCGGCCTCGCCCGCCAAGCCTGGCAGCCGCTCCATGGTCGCGACCTGCGCCGTCTGCTGCTCGGCGGCGTGCTGCTGGCGGGGCACTGGGTGAGTTTCTTCATCGCGGTCAAGGTCGGCGGCGTGGCCATCGCCACGCTCGGTTTTGCCAGTTTCCCGGCCTTCACCGTCATCCTCGAGGGCCTGTTGTTCCGCGAGCGCATCCGGCGCAACGAAGCGTTGCTGGTACTGCTGGTGAGCATCGGCCTGGTGCTGGTCACGCCCGCGTTCGACCTGGCCAGCGAAGCCACCGGCGGGCTGCTCTGGGCATTGCTCTCGGGCCTGCTGTTCTCGCTGCTGTCACTCACTAACCGGGCGGGTTCCGGGCGCTTGCCCGCCGTGCAGGCGGCGCTGTGGCAGAACCTGGTGGTGGCCCTGTGCCTGCTACCCGTGGCCACCCCTGGCCTCGCGGCCGTGGCCCCCATGGACTGGTTGTGGATCGCCCTGCTGGGCATCTTCTGCACGGGGGTGGCCCACAGCCTGTTCGTCGCCAGCCTGGCGGTGATCAAGGCGCGCACGGCGGCGGTGGTGTTCGGCATGGAGCCGGTCTATGGCATCGCCGTGGCCTGGGCGGTGTTCGCCGAGAAGCCGACCCCGAGCATGCTCGCCGGTGGCGCGCTGATCATCTTCGCCATCGTGTTGTCCAGCCGCCTGAGTGCCGAACAGCCGGTGAAACAGCGGCCACTCACCGAAGGCGCCTGATCAGCGATCGTTGTGCCCCAGGTCGCGTTGCGGGTCGATCTGGTCCCGTACCCGCTGCTTGAGCACCTTGGCCTCGGGGAAGCCGCCATCGGCCTTGCGCTCCCAGATCTGCACGCCGTCGCAGGTGATGCGGAAGATCCCTCCGGTACCAGGCTCAAGCGCCACTCGGCCAAGATCGTCGCTGAAGGTGCTTAGCAGTTCCTGGGCAAGCCAGGCGGCACGCAGCAGCCATTGGCACTGGGTGCAGTAAGTGATGACGATTTCAGGTTGGCTGTTGGCCATGTGACATATCTCCTCGGAGGGGGCCGCTTATACTAGCGGTCTTTACCCCTTGGTTTGAGACTCACGATGCGCCGCCTGCTGTTCTGCCTTTTGCTGACGCTCACCTCCCTCACCGTGCTGGCCGCCGAACAGGCCCGGCCGAAAATCGGCCTGGTGCTGTCTGGTGGTGCTGCCCGCGGCATTGCCCACATCGGCGTGCTCAAGGCCCTGGAAGAACAAGGTGTGCGCATCGATGCCATCGCCGGCACCAGCATGGGCGCGGTAGTCGGCGGGTTGTACGCCTCCGGCTACAGTGTCGAGGAGCTGGAAAAGCTGGCGACCACCCTGGACTGGCAACAGGCACTCTCGGACGCGCCGCCGCGCAAGGACGTGCCCTTTCGCCGCAAGCAGGACGACCGCGATTTTCTCGTGAAGCAGAAGCTGAGCTTTCGCGACGATGGCAGCCTGGGCCTGCCGCTGGGCGTGATCCAGGGCCAGAACCTGGCGCTGCTGCTGGAAAGCAAGCTGGCCCATACGGCCGACATCCGCGACTTCGACAAACTGCCCATCCCCTTCCGCGCCGTGGCCACCGACATCGCCAGCGGCGAGAAGGTGGTGTTCCGCCGCGGCCACCTGCCGAAGGTGATACGCGCCAGCATGTCGATCCCCGCAGTGTTCGCCCCGGTGGAGCTCGACGGGCGTCTGCTGGTGGATGGCGGCATGACCGACAACATCCCGCTGGACGTGGTGCGCGAAATGGGCGTGGACCTGGCCATCGTCGTCGATATCGGCACCCCGCTGCGCAACCGCAAACAATTGGCCACGGTGGTCGATGTGCTCAACCAGTCGATCACCCTGATGACCCGGCGCAACTCCGAGGAACAACTGGCGAGCCTGCGCCGCGAAGACATCCTGGTGCAACCCTCACTGGCGAGCTTCGGCGTCACCGACTTCGGCCGCGCCCATGACATGATCGATGCCGGCTACCGCGCCACTGCCGCACTGGCGCCACGCCTGGCCGGGCTGCGCCAGCCCGATGCCGACAGCAACCTGGCGATGGCCCGCTCGCCCCGCCAGCGCACCCCGATCATCACCGCGATCAAGGTGGAGAACGATTCCAAGGTCAGCGATGACGTGATCCGCTACTACATACGCCAGCCTATCGGCGAGCCGCTGGAGCTCGACCGCCTGCAGACCGACATGGGCACCCTGTACGGGCTGGATTACTTCGACCAGGTGCAGTACCGCGTGGTGCACAAGGGCGACGACAACACCCTGGTGATCAATGCCAGAGGCCGGCGCGGGGGTACCGACTACCTGCGCCTGGGCCTGAACCTGACCGACGACCTGCGCGGCGACAGCGCCTTCAACCTGGGTGCCAGCTACCGAGTCAACGGCATCAACCGCCTCGGCGCCGAATGGTTGACCCGCGCCCAGATCGGTGACCAGCAGGAGTTGTATACCGAGTTCTACCAGCCGTTGGATGTCGGTTCGCGCTACTTCATTGCGCCCTACCTCGACTTCGGCTCGCAGAACGTCGAGGCCACCCTCGACAACGACCCGGTCGCCGAGTACCGCCTGGAGCGCTATGGGTTCGGCCTCAATGTCGGGCGGCAGATCGGCACCTATGGCGAGGTGCGCCTGGGCGTGGGCAAGGCCTGGGGCGAGGCCGATGTGCGCATCGGCGACCAGGACCTGCCCAAGGTCAGCTTCGACGAAGGGTTCTATGAGCTCAAGTATTCCTTCGACACCTTCGACAACGTCTACTTCCCCCACAGCGGCGAGGACATCGGCCTGACGGTGCGCAAGTACGACAAGTCGCTGGACTCGGACCAGAGCTACCGGCAATGGTTGTTCAACCTGGACAAGGCCTTCAGCAGCGGGCCGAACACCCTGGTGCTGGGCGGCAAGTATGGGCGCACGCTGGATGAAGCGGAGGTGGTCACCTCAAGCTTTGTGTTTGGTGGGGCACGGCAGCTGTCGGGCTTTCGCCAGGACTCGGTCTCCGGGCAGAACATGAGCCTGCTGCGCATGGTCTACTACCGCCGCCTGACGCCACGCGCCTACCTGCCGCTGGACTTCCCGCTGTATATCGGCGGGTCGCTGGAGCGCGGGCGGGCGTGGAACAACGACAACGAGTTCGACAGCGGCTACATCAATGCCGCAAGTGTGTTCCTGGGGCTGGAAACACCGTTGGGGCCGCTGAACCTGAGCTATGGGGCCAACGATGCCCATGAGCGGGCGGTGTACCTGAACCTGGGGCACACCTTCTGAATTCATCGCCGGACGAGCCCACTCCCACGACAGGTGGGAGCAGCTGTCTTGCAAGGTGTTCGAATGACACCACGCCCTGTGTAGGAGCGGCCTTGTGCCGCGAAAGGGCCGCGTAGCGGCCCCAGGGTTCAGTGGCGGGCAAAGATCGCTGGGGCCGCTCTGCGGCCCTTTCGCGGCACAAGGCCGCTCCTACAGGGATCGCGCAAGGGTCAGGACTTCTCGAGATTACCGAGGATCTTCGCATGCACCCGCATGCACACTTCCAGGTCGGCCTCGTCGACACCGGTGAACAGCTCGGCGCGCAAGGCATTGGCGATGGTCTCGATCTGGTCGATCAGCGGCTTGGCCGGCGGGCACAGCACGATCTTCTTGGCACGACGGTCTTCCATCACCGCCTGCCGGCGCACCAGGCCCTGGCCTTCCAGGCTGTCGAGCAGGCGGGCCAGGGTCGGGCCTTCGACGCCGACACTCTGGGCCAGTTCACGCTGGGTGGGCGCCTCGTCGAAGCGCGCCAGGTGCAGCAGCACCAGCCAACGCGCCTGGGAGAGGTTGAGCCCGGCCAGGCGGCGGTCCAGTTCGGCGCGCCAACCCCGGGACATCTGGGCCAGCTGCATGCCGAAGCGGTGTTGGTTGTCGGTCAGGGGCATAAGCAACTCATTGAATAGAACTAATTATTAGTCAGCTAACCATGCCCCAGCCGATCAGGCAACATTCAGCCGAGTGGAAACGTCGGATAATCCGGCCGGGGCATGACAAAGGTCAGCAAATGGCGTAAATGCCGGCTATCAGAGCCCGAACTCCACCGCCAACGCCGCCCTGACGCAATACAAGACACCTTCAGGCACCCGCGGGCCGAACAGCGGCGCCACGGCGGAGACCGGTGGTAACTCGCCCTCGCCATCGAGGAAGGCGTCCTGCACTTCCATCATCAGGTCCTCCGGCAGATCCAGTGCCTGCTCCAGGCCCAGCTCCTGGCGGCCGATGGCTTCGGCGAGCAAGCTGTAGACGTTCTTCTCGCTGCAATTGAGCTGCCCGGCGATCTGCGCTGGGGTCATGCCGGCGCGGGCCAGGCTGACCAGCTCGTGGCGCAGGTCCAGCACCACCTTGGGCGCCTCCTCCGTGCCACCACTGCCATTGAGCACTTCGAGGAATGCCTGGCCGTAGCGCTCCAGCTTGCGCGCGCCGACGCCGCTGACCTGGGCCATGTCGCTGAGGCTGGTGGGCATGCTGCGCAGCATCTCCAGCAGGGTCGAGTCCGGGAAGATGACGTAGGGCGGCACGCTGTGCTCCTCGGCCAGCTTGCGCCGCAGGGTGCGCAACGCCTCCCACAGCTCGCGCTCCTCGGCGCGCACCAGCTGGCTGGCCGGGCTGCCACCACTGCCGCCGGAGGCCTTGGCCACCGTCTGCGGCTTGAGGTCGCGGCGCAGCTGCAGCGTCACTTCGCCACGCAGCAGCGGCCGGCAACTGTCGGACAGGCGCAGGCCGCCGTAGCCTTCCAGGTCGATATCCACCAGGCCGCGCGCCACCAACTGGCGGAACAGCGAGCGCCATTCCGCCTCTGCCAGCGGCTTGCCGACACCGAATACCGACAACTTCTCGTGACCGAAATTGCGTACCTTCTCGGTGTCCTTGCCCAGCAGCACATCGACCAGGTGGCCCACGCCATAGCGCTGGCCGGTGCGGAACACGGTCGACAAGGCCTGGCGCGCAGGCTCGGTGGCGTCCCAGGTCTGTACCTGGTCGACGCAGTTGTCGCAATGGCCGCAGGGCTGCTCCAGCACTTCATCGAAGTAGGCCAGCAGCGACTGGCGACGGCAGCGGGTCTCCTCGCACAGGGCCAGCATGGCGTCGAGCTTGTGCTGCTCGATGCGCTTGTGGCGCTCGTCGCCCTCGGAGTTCTGCAGCATCTGCTTGAGCATCACCATGTCCTGCAGGCCGTAGGCCATCCAGGCGTCCGACGGCAAACCGTCACGGCCGGCGCGGCCGGTTTCCTGGTAGTAGGCCTCGAGCGACTTGGGCAAGTCGAGGTGGGCGACGAAGCGCACGTTGGGCTTGTCGATGCCCATGCCGAAGGCGATGGTGGCAACCATGATCAAGCCTTCCTCGTTGAGGAAGCGATGCTGGTTGGCCGCGCGGGTCTCGGCGGCCAGGCCCGCGTGATACGGCAGCGCCGGGAAGCCCTGCTCGCAGAGGAAGGCGGCGGTCTCGTCGACCTTCTTGCGCGACAGGCAGTAGACGATGCCGGCGTTGCCGCGCCGCTCGCCAAGGAACGCCATCAGCTGCTTGCGCGGCGACTCCTTGGGCACGATGCGATAGAAGATGTTCGGCCGGTCGAAGCTCGACAGGAAGCGCTCGGCGCCCTGCAGGTGCAGGCGCTGGACGATCTCCTCGCGGGTACGCATGTCGGCGGTGGCGGTCAGGGCGATGCGCGGCACGTGGGGGAACAGCTCGGCGAGCTGGCCCAGTTGCAGGTATTCCGGGCGGAAATCGTGGCCCCATTGCGAGACGCAGTGAGCTTCGTCGATGGCGAACAGGGAAACATCGAGGCCGCGCAGGAACTCCAGCATGCGCGGCTGCACCAGGCGCTCCGGCGCCAGGTAGAGCATCTTCACCTCGCCACGGCGCAGGCGCCCGGCCAGGTCGCGCTGCTGATCGGCGCTGAGGGTGGAGTTCAGCGCGGCGGCAGACACGCCCAGTTCGTCGAGGGTGGCAACCTGGTCGTCCATCAGCGCGATCAGCGGTGATACCACCACCGTCAGGCCCGGGCGCAGCAAGCCTGGCACCTGGAAGCACAGCGACTTGCCGCCGCCGGTGGGCATCAGCACCAGGGCGTCGCCGCCCCCTGCCACACATTCGATGATCGCAGCCTGGCGCCCGCGGAAACTGTCGTAACCGAAGACATCCTTGAGGACGCGCTGAGCCTGTTCGAGCATTTGCCACTCCAAAATCGCCGTACCAACCCCGACTCAGGCTGGACGATAAATCCGCCGCGCGCGCAGCGAATGCGTAAGCGGTTTTTGCCGGATGGCGCGAAAACGCCGGCCGACACGAAAAAGCGCGAAGTATACCCGACTGCCGCGCCACCCGGCATGCCCCGGTGACAGACGTTCCCTTTGCCCCCCGAACGCTGCAAGGTGCTAGAATTCACCATCGTTTATTCCCCAAGGTAGCCCTGTAATGTCCTTCGCCGAGCAACTGACCCGCCTGCAAGCCTTCCTCGACGCCGATGAGCTGCACGAAGAAGCGCTGGACTACGTCGCCGCACACGGCTACCTGACCGCGCTGTCGATCTGCTCCGAGGAAGTTCCAGAACGCGAATGGATCGACGCGCTGTTCGCCGAAGAACCTCACTACACCAGTGACGCCCAGCGCACCGAGATCGAAGCCACCCTGGTCGCGCTCAAGGGCCACATCGCCCGCCAGCTCGCCAGCGACGAGGAATTCGACCTGCCCTGCGACCTGGACCTGACCGACGAGCCGGACGATTCCGACCTGCGCGGCTGGTGCATCGGCTTCATGGAGGGCGTGTTCCTGCGTGAAGAGGCCTGGTTCGAGAACGCCGAGGAAGAAGTCAGCGAGATGCTGCTGCCGATCATGGTCGGTTCCGGCCTGTTCGATGAACAGCCGGAGTTCGAGGACATCGCCAAGAACGCCAACCTGCAGGACGACATGATCGTGCAGATCCCCGAGGCGCTGAGTGCGCTGTTCCTGCTGCTGCACGCCCCGGACGAGAAACCCGCCCTGCTCAAGCCGCGCCACCACTGATCGACGTGGTGCGCTACCTGTTGCTGGCCATCGGCTGGCTCAGTGTCGCGCTGGGGGTGGCGGGGATCTTCCTGCCGGTGTTGCCCACCACCCCGTTCCTCCTGCTGGCTGCGGCGTGCTTTGCCCGCAGCTCGCCACGCTTCCATGATTGGCTGGTCAACCACCCCAGGCTTGGCCCGTGGATTCGCGACTACCTCAGTGGCGAAGGCATTCCGCTCAAGGGCAAGGTCTACGCCATCGGCCTGATGTGGGCGAGCATCAGCCTGTCGTGCTACCTGGTGCCGTTGTTCTGGGCGCGGCTGTTCATGCTGACCAGCGCGGTGCTGGTCAGCGCCTACATCCTCAAGCAGAAAACCTTGCACCGGCCGGGTTGAGCACCTTTCGATGCAGGAGCCAGCCTTGCTGGCGAACAGCGGTTCGCCAGCAAGGCTGGCTCCTACAGGCCTCACACGGTATCCACCTTCAGCGAATGATCGTTGAGCATGCCGTTGATGATGGTCGCCGTGTCATGCCCCGAGGCGACCACCCCACCCGCTCCGGCCGTCACCCCGTAATGCTGCGCCAGGTCGACCCCGGCCAGGTCGATGGTCTGGGTCGGTGCCGCGCCGGCGACGCTGCTGACCTCGATGGTCGATACCACGTTGCTGCCGGTGCCGCTGACCTTGAAGTGCAGGTAATCGTCCAGCGAGGCACTGCTGGCGCTCTCGCCCTGCAGCAACTGTGACAGGTCCAGGCGATCGCTGCCCGGCGTGAAGTCGGTCACGGTATCGTGGCCGCTGTCCCCCTTCTGCCAGACGAAGGTATCGTTGCCGCCGCCACCGGTCAGGGTGTCGTCACCTGCACCACCGTTGAGCACATTGTCACCACTGTTGCCGATGAGCGTGTCGTTGTACGCCGAACCAATCAGGTTCTCGATGCTGGTCAGGGTGTCCACGCCAGCACCCACCGTGTTCTGCGCACCGGCATGGCCCAGGTCCACCACCACGCCGGCCCCCGCCTTGGCGAAGCTGACCGTGTCGCTGCCCAGGCCACCGTCCAGCAGGTCGTTGCCCGGCCCGGCGATCAGCAGGTCGTTACCCTCGCCACCGTACAGGTGATCATTGCCAGTTCCCGCCACCAGCACATCGTTGCCGGCGCCACCGTTCAAGGTGTTGTCACCGCTCCCTGCCAGCAGCACATCATCACCTGCCGTACCGTCGAGCACATGACCGGGCTGGTAGGTGATATCGACGTTACCGGTGGCCGTGCCGCCGTGACCGTCGCTGACGGTGTAGGTGTCGTGCACCACATCGTTGACTGCGTTGCTGTAGTCCACCACCAGGCTCAGCTTGTAGTTTTCGGCAGCCTTGCTATTACCCGAGGCGTTGTCGGTGTTGACCACGTGGATGCTGTACACCCCGTCATGGGCGGCGGTAAAGCTGCCGCCATCGGCGATGCCCTGGTAGCTGCCACCAGCCTCCTTCCATTCCATCATCAGGTTGCCGGCGGGGCGGTCATGGTCGAGGGTGAGGGTTTCACCCTTGCGCAAGGTGACGGTCAGCGTGTCCTCATCGTTGGCATTGCTGTTGCTGATCATGCCGAGGTAGCCCGCCACCACCAGCGCCGCGGTCATGGTCCCGGACAGGCTGGTGAACTCGCTGCGCGCCAGGTCGCGGAACTGGTTCTCGGCTTTGTTCGGCGTGCCGTCGAACTGAAGGGTCTGGGCCTGGGTGCCGGCGGTGAAGCCTGCGCCCTTGTCGGCAAAACCGGTGTTGAAGGTGGTTGGCGCGGCGCTCAGCCGATCATGGTCGGCATCACTGTCGTTGGCCAGCAGTGCCTCGGCCGGCACGCTGAGCGTAGCGCCACTGATGTTGGTGATGATGTGATCGGGGGCGGCCACGGGTGCGGCGTTGCCGTTGATGTTCACGGTCAGCGTGGCGCTGCTGCTGTCCCCGTCATTGTCGCTGGCGGTGAAGGTAAACTTCTCCACCTGGCCGGCACCGCCGTCCTTCGGCGGCGTGTAGGTGAATTCGCCGGTATCCATGTTCACCAGCAAGGTGCCACCGAGGCTGGTCTTGATGCCAAGGCTGTTGCCAACCGTGTCGAACACAGCCTTGTCCACGCCGCCGCTGGCGGCATAGCCTCCCTGCCCGGCATTGGCCTTTGGATCGTAGGTATAGGTGGTGCCATCCACCACCAGGGCCTTGATGAAACCGCCATCGGCGCCGAAGTCGCCACCGCTCATGAGGCTGCCGGTGATGGGTGCGCCCTGCACGGTGCCGGAGAGCACCGCGCCCAACTGGTTGAGGTCGGTGACCACCACCGCGTTGGTGTCGGTGTGGCTGCTGCCGTCATAGGCCAGCGGGTCGAGGTTGCCGGCATTCACGCCACTGCCCATGCCGACGGCGAAGGACTTGATGCCGTTGTCGTCGAGGAAGGTTTCCCAGGTGGTTTCGCGGACAGCGGTGATCGAGTGCCCACCGCTGGGCTCGCCGTCCGAGAAGAAGTAGCTGACATTCTGCGCCCCCACCAGCTTGCCCGAGCTGACGAAGGCTTCCTGGGCCTTGGTTGCAGCCGAGTCGTAGTAGGTCGAGCCACTGGCCGTGAGCCCGGCGATCAGGCTCTTGGCCTCGCCGATCGAGACCCAGACCGGGGTCTGCATCGTCGCGCCGGTAGAGAAGGTGACGATCTGCACCTTGATCTCACCCATGTCATCGTACTTGTCGAGCAAGGTGTTGATGGCCTGCTTGGCCAGTTCCAGGCGTGTCAGGCCGGGGACGCCAGACCCCGAGTTCATGCTGCTGGAGACGTCGACCACCAGCAGGATGTTGGAATCCACCTGGCCCGGGGTGATGCTGCGCACCGCGCTTTCGACCTTTGGTACGTCGTCGACGATGTTGATGGCAATTGTGCTGGTAACACTGTTGCCCAGCGCATCGGTGGCCTTGTAGGTGAACTGCTCGACGACCGTATTTGCACCATCATTCGTGCCCCCAGGCGTTTTCGGTGCCGAGGTCAGGGTATAGGTGTAGGAGCCGTCGGCATTCAACTGGATCTGGCCGTATTGGCCCGTGGCGCTGCCCACCAGGCTGTAGGTCAAGGCGCCGAACCCTCCGCTGACCGAACCCACCAGGCTGCCGGAGGCGGTTTCGCCGGTCGAGCCCGGCTCGCTGCCCGTTACGCTGCCAGCTGCCAGGTCATTGCCATCCTTGTGCAGGTCCAGCGCTTTTTCGTAGACCGTGACGTCATTGTCCTGGCTGGCGACCAGTTGGCTGTTCTGCACGCTGATACGGATGACAGCGGTGCTTTCGTCTCCATCGGCATCACGGAGGGTGTAGACGAAACTGTCGGCGGCAAACGGTGGCAACACGCTGTCGGGGTTGGCGTGGTAGGTGGCGTTGCCTTGGGCATCGAGAGTCAGGTAGCCATACAGCCCCGTGATCTGTTCACCCAGATGGCCGCTGGCGGAAGTCGAGGTGTCGTGGCCGAAACGCACACCCACCACGTACTGGCCATCGCCGCGCACATCGGCGCCGATCACATCGTTGGCCAGTACATTGCCGCTGATGTTGCCGCCCTGCTGCACACCGGCGAAATCGTTCTGCGCCCTGGGCACATCGTCGACGATGCCGATGACGATGGTGCTGGTAGAGGTATTGCCCAGCGAATCCTTCACCTGGTAGGTGAAACTTTCGGTCACGGTGTTCGGGCCGTCGTTCACGTGATTGGGCGAATTCGGGGCCGACGTCAGGGTGTAGGTGTAGGAACCGTCCGCATTCAACTGGATCTGGCCGTACTGCCCTACCGCGTTGCCGACCAGGCTGTAGGTCAGGCCGCCCACGCCGCCGCTGACCGACCCCACCAGCGAACCGGAAGCGGTTTCCGCAGTGGAACCCGGCTCGCTGCCGGTGATATGGCCGGCCGCCAGGTCATTGCCATCCTTGTTCAGGTCGAGGGCCTTTTCGAAGACCTTGACCTCATCGTCGACCGTGGCCAGCAACTTGCTGTCCTGCACGTTGATGGTGATGGTGGTGGTGCTTTCGTCGCCATCGGCATCGCGAATGGTGTAGACGAAGTGGTCGGTGGCCCACGGTGGCAACACGCTGTTGGGGTTGGCGTGGTAGGTGCCATTGCCCTGGGCGTCGAGGGTCAGGTAGCCGTACAGGCCCTGGATCGGGTCGCCGACATGGCCGATGGCGGAAGTCGAGGTGTCGTGGCCGAAGCGCACACCCACCACATACTGGCCATCGCTGCGCCCGTCGGCGCCGATCACATCGTTGGCCAGTACATTGCCGCTGGTACTGCCGCCCTGACTGACATCGGCGAAGTCGCAGTGGGCCTTGGGCACATCGTCGACGATGCTGATTACGATGGTGCTGGTGGTGGTGTTGCCGAGTGAGTCCTTCACCTGATAGGTGAAGCTTTCGGTCACGATATTCGGGCCGTCGTTCACATGACTGGGTGAATTCGGTGCCGATGTCAGGGTGTAGGTGTAGGAGCCGTCCGCATTCAGCTGGAGC
This sequence comes from Pseudomonas sp. MWU13-3659, assembly GCF_023757525.1. Classification (NCBI taxonomy): domain Bacteria; kingdom Pseudomonadati; phylum Pseudomonadota; class Gammaproteobacteria; order Pseudomonadales; family Pseudomonadaceae; genus Pseudomonas; species Pseudomonas sp. MWU13-3659. The sequence goes on from NZ_JAMSHW010000036.1 coordinate 20,089, forward strand.
TGACCGTATTGCCCTACCGCGTTGCCGACCAGGTTGTAGGTCAGGGCACCCACGCCACCGCTGACCGAACCTGCCAGTGAGCCGGATGCCGTTTCTGCGGTCGAACCGGGATTGCTGCCGGTGACCGTGCCCGCAGCCAGGTCATTGCCATCCTTGCTCAGGTCGAGCGCTTTCTCGAAAACCTTCACTTCGTCGTCAACGCCCGCCAGCAACTTGCTGTCTTGCACGTTGATGGTGATGGTGGCGGTGCTCTCGTCACCGTCGGCGTCGCGAATGGTGTAGACGAAGGTGTCGCTGGCCCACTGCGGCAGATCCTGGTTGGCATAGGCGTGGTAGGTGCCCATGCCCTGGGCATCAAGCACCAGGTAACCATACAGGCCCTGGATCTGCTCGCCCACGTGTCCGCTGGCCGAAGTCGAGGTGTCGTGCCCGGCGCGCACGCCGACCACATACTGGCCGTCACTGCGGCCATCGGCGCCGATCACGTCGTTGGCCAGCACGTTGCCGCTGACACTGCCGCCTTCGGTGACATCGGCGAAGTCGCAATGCGCCCTGGGTACATCGTCGACAATGCTCACGTCGAGGGTGCCGCTGGCGCTGCTGCCATCGGTGTCCACGGCACTGACGGTGAACTGCTCGACCAGGCTGTTGGCGCCCTGGCCGCTGGCATGGCCCTCGTTGTCCAGCAACTGGTAGGTGAAGCTCACAACGCCGGTCGCCGGATCATAGCCGGTGATGGTCAGGGTGTTGCCCAATGGTGTGGTGACCGACTGTGGAAAACCTGCGGGAGCGCCGCCACTCACCACTGTGATGCCCGCCACGGTCAGGGTCTGCAGGCCGTCGAGGGCGGTCACGCTGAACGTGCCGCCCTGGGTCAGCGCACTTGGGTTGGGGGCACTGCCGTCGGTGAGGTTTTTCTCATAGACCTTCAGCTCGCCGCCTTCCACACCGAGACCACCCAGGGTCACCGGGTCATTGAGGTTGGTGACGTTCAGGGTCAGGATCGCCGTGCTGCTATCGCCGTCGGCGTCCTTCAACGTGTAGGTGAAGTGCTCCACACCATTGCCGCCGCCGTTCAGGTTCTTGAAGTCGGTGTCATCGGGGTTGAGGGTGTAGGTGTAAGAGCCGTCCGCCGCCAGCACCAGGGTGCCGTAGGTGCCGACGAAGGTGCCGGCCACGACCGGGCCGCTGGGGATGCGGTCGGCGCCCTGGATATCGTTGCCCAGCACGTTGCCGCTCAGTTCCAGGTGCTGTTCGGTGGCGGTCACCGGGTTGCTGTCGTCCACTGCCTTGGGCGCATCGTCGACGATGTTCACGTCCAGGGTACCGTTGGCGCTGCTGCCGTCGGTGTCCGTGGCCATGACGGTGAAATGCTCGCTGAGCCCATTGGCGTCCGAGGCTGCGTGCAAGGTGTAGCTGTAGCTGACCACGCCGGTCGCCGGGTTGTAGCCGGTGATGGTCAGGGTGTTGCCCAGCGCCGTGGTGATCGACTGCGGGAAGCCCGCCGCCACACCACCGCTCACCACGCTGATGCCGCCCACGCTGAGGGTCTGCAGGCCATCCGGCGCGGTAAGCGTGAACGTGCCGCTCTGGGTCAGCGCGCCTGGGTTCGGTGCGCTGCCGTCGGCCAGGTGCTTCTCGAATACCGTCAGCTCGCCACCTTCCACACCGAGGCCCCCCAGGGTCACGGGGTCGTTGAGGTTGGTGACGTTCAGGGACAGGATCGCCGTGCTGCTATCACCGTCGGCGTCCTTCAACGTGTAGGTGAAGTGCTCCACACCATTGCCGCCGCCGTGCAGGTTCTTGAAGTCGGTGTCATCGGGGTTGAGGGTGTAGGTGTAAGAGCCGTCCGCCGCCAGCACCAGGGTGCCGTAGGTGCCGACGAAGGTGCCGGCCACGACCGGGCCGCTGGGGATGCGGTCGGCGCCCTGGATATCGTTGCCCAGCACGTTGCCGCTCAGCTCCAGGTGCTGCTCGGTGGCGGTCACCGGGTTGCTGTCGTCCACTGCCTTGGGGGCGTCGTCACGAATGATCACATCCAGGGAGCCGCTGGCGACATCGCCATCGGTATCGCTAGCCAGCACGGGGAAGTGTTCGCCGACCGTGGCATCGCCATTCGGATGCTGTTCGGCACCTGTCAGGGTGTAGCTGTAGCTGACCACACCGGTCGCCGGGTTGTAGCCGGTGATGGTGAGCAGGTTGCCGAGCCCGGTCACGATAGAGTGGCCCACACCGGTCACGGTGCCTGCCGTGACCACATTGATGCCGCCGACACTGAGGTTGAACACGCCATCCGGCGCCACGACAGTGAAACTGCCGGACTGGGTCAGTGCCGCCGGATTGCTCGCCGAGCCCTGGGGCAGATTGGCTTCGTTCAGGGACAGTTCACCTGGCTGGGCATTCAAGCCATTGAGCGTGACGGGGTTGTCCACCACCTCGGGAACGGGGGTGGGTGACGGAGCGACTGCCGGTGCCCCCTCATCATTGTGCGGGTCCAGTTCGCCAAGGTACCGGTTATCCAGCTCGGGGATGCCATTGAATCCCGCTGTGGGAAAACCGATGTTGGGATCGACACGCGCGGCCACTTCGGTCAGCAGCACGAAACTGTGCCCGCCCCCCAGTTCGCCATTGAAGGCACCATGGTGCCCACCCGCCGCTGGCGCTTCGCCTTCCTTGGTCGGGTCGGCCCCTGCGGCAATGGCCCGTTGCATCCGCTCGACATCACTGAGCAGGGCATCGCTGGGCACCGCATTCGGTGCATGGGCAGGTTGCGAGTGGCTGGCCAACAGTTCCGGGCTCAACGCCAGGCTGCTGTCGCGCCCGAGGGTCAACAAACCGCCGTTCTGCAAACGCACGGACACCGCGCCGGCGGCCCCCGTTTCCAGCTGTTCGCCGGCGAACAGGCGATCGCCCTCCACCACCAGCCGACGATGGCTATCACCCTCCACTGCGAATACCTGGCCGACGACCTTGCTGACCACACCGAGTAACTTAGCCATGAGCGCACGCCTCCCCTGCCGATGGGTTTCTCGCAGTCCAAGGCTGGCGGGTCATGCAGGCAACGCCCGACGCACAGGGCAGCCGGATCGTTGCTGTCACGTGCGTGGGCAATCACGCTCCCTGTGACGACTTCCGCGATAGCGGTACTGGACAGTGGCCATCATTCGATGCCAAATTTTTGTCGCCAAATTCCGCTTTCGCCTTCCTCCCCTGCTTCCTTAGCTGCAAAAAATATGGATCTTTCTCCGAGGCCCGAAAAACGCCTGTCCCAGCCGGTTCCCGTAACCACTTGAATGAAACAATGTCGCGGATTCCTTAGACCGCATAAGTTTTTTTTCGCATATACCTTATGAAAATTTCTTCTTAGCTCGCCTTATAAATGTTCTTAGCTCTGTTGTTACAAACCTGAAACGGTTTGATTCTTATATTTCGTCATTTTATTGGCGATCGCAGGACATTTTTTGAGACCAGGGAGAAGTACCCCATGCGCGTTTTAACCCCCATCACCAGTGCGATTTTGTTGGCCATGGCGTGTGCCAACACTCAGGCGATGTCGATTACCGAGGCCGTCCAGAACGCCGTGGACCAGCATCCTGAAATCAGTGCCAGCCGCAACAGCCGACTGTCCGCCGACGAGGATGTGAAATTCGCCCGCGGGGGGTACTACCCGACCGTCGACCTGGTGGCCGGGTATGGCCGGCAGCGTTCGGACAACACCAATACCCGTGGTTTCAATGCCGATGGCACGCGCAACCACAATAAAGAGACCCTCAGCTACACCCAGTCCGAACTGCGCCTGCGGCAGATGCTGTTCGACGGCTTCAACACCGCCAACGAAGTCGGCCGCACCGAGGCGGTCGCCACGTCGCGCGCCTACTACACCCAGGCCACCGCCGAAACCGTGGCGCTGCGCGCCATCGAGGTCTACCTCGAAGTGCTCAAGCGCCGCGAACTGGTGACCCTGGCCAAGAACAACCTGCAGGCGCACCTGCGGGTCAATGACCAGATCGGCCTGCGCAGCGAGCGCGGCGTGGGCAGCACCGCCGACCTCGACCAGTCCCGCGCCCGTCGCGCCCTGGCCGAGAACAACCTGGACACCGCCGAGGTCGACCTGGCCGATGCCGAAGCCAATTTCTTCAGTGTGATCGGGCGCATGCCCGACGAGCTGGAAGCCCCGGCCACCATCAAGGGCGAAGTCCCGACCGACCTGCAGGGCGCCCGCCAGGGCATGCTGGAGAACAACCCCTACCTCAAGTCGGCCCAGGCCGATGTGCAGTCGGCCGAGCAACAATACGAAGTGGCCAAGTCGCCCTTCTATCCGCGCCTGGATGCGGTGCTGGCCACTGGCGCCAACAACAACATCGGCGGCCAGAAAGGCCACGACAACAACGACTGGCAGGCCGGCGTCGAGCTCAGCTACAACCTGTTCCGCGGCGGCAGCGACAAGGCCCGCCTGCAATCCGACGCGCACAAGATCAACCAGGCCATGGACATCCGCAACAATGCCCTGCGCGAGCTGAACGAAAACCTCAGCCTGGCCTGGAACGCCATGAACAACGCGCGCAAGCAACTGCCGAGCGCGCGCGAATACGCCGAGACCACCCAACGCGTGCGCGCCGCCTACCAGGACCAGTTCGGCCTGGGCCAGCGCACCCTGCTCGATGTGCTCGACAGCGAAAACGAGCTGTACAACGCCAACCGGCGCTACACCGAAGTGCGCTACACCGAAGAGTTCTCCATGTACCGCCTGCTGGCCAACATGGGTGAGCTGCTGAGCAAGCAGCGCATCTCGTTGCCGCCGGAAGCCATTGCCAAGACCGAAGTGCGCAACGAGGCGAGGTTGCCCGACATGCGTTGAGGTCCGCCGCAACAGGCTGCCCGCCAGCGTCCAACGCGACAGGAGTAGGCCATCGTGACCAGTATGCAAAGCGCGCAACCGCGCCTGGATGTGGATGATCCGTTGCTCGATGGCCTGCTGATCCTGTGCAAGCTGCACGGCTGCCCTGCCAGCCGCGCCAGCCTGTGCAGTGGCCTGCCGCTGGCCGACCAGCGCCTGGGCCTGGCCCTGCTGCCGCGCGCGGCCGCCAAGGCCGGTTTGCAGGCACGGCTGCTGCACCGCGAGCTGGACGCCATTTCGGCGCTCAACCTGCCGGTCTTGCTGATGCTCAACGACGGCCGCAGTGCGGTGCTGCAACGTTGGGGCGAAAACGGCCGGGCGCTGCTGCTGCCCTGCGAGGCCGAAGGCGGCGAGCAGTGGGTCGAGCGCGAGGCGCTGGCCGAGGCCTACAGCGGACAGGCTCTGTTCGCCCGTCCGCGCCATTCGTTGGAAGAGGTGCGCGCCCCACTGCTACCGCGGGTCAACGCCTGGTTCCGCGACACCCTGCGCCACTCCCGCTGGCTGTATGGCGATGCCCTGCTGGCCAGCCTGCTGATCAACCTGCTGGGGCTGATGGTGCCCCTGTTCGTGATGCAGACCTACGACCGCGTGGTGCCCAACCAGGCACTGTCGACCCTGTGGGTGCTGGTCGCCGGCCTGTTCATCGGCACCGCCTTCGAACTGGTGCTGCGCATGGTCCGCGCCCACCTGCTCGACCAGGCCGGCAAGAAGACCGACCTGATCCTCTCCGCCACCCTGTTCGAACGCATCACCGGCATGAGCATGAAGGCCCGCCCCGCCACCATCGGTGGCTTCGCGCAAAGCATCCACGACTTCCAGGGCCTGCGCGAATTCCTCACGGCGGTCACCCTGACCAGCATCATCGACCTGCCCTTCGTCGCCCTGATGCTGCTGGTGATCGGCCTGCTCGGCGGCTGGCTGGTGTTGATCCCGTTGATCGCCTTCCCGGTGGCCATGGGCCTGGCGCTGTTCATCCAGGTGCGCCTGCGCGACACCGTGCAGAAGAGCCTGAGCCTGGGCGCGGTGCGCCAGGCCCTGCTGATCGAGACCCTCGGCGGCCTGGAAACCCTCAAGGCCTGCGGTGCCGAAAGCGAGCGCCAGTACCAGTGGGAGCACACCAACGGCGCCATTGCCCGCCTCGATGCCCACGCCCGCAACTTATCTGCGCTGGCCAGCAACGGCACGCTGTTCATCCAGCAGTTCTGCGGCATGGCCACCATCGTCGCCGGGGTGTACAGCATCATTGCCGGCAACCTGAGTGTCGGCGCCCTGGTCGCCAGCTACATGCTCGGCAGCCGTGTGCTCGCGCCGCTGGGGCAGATCGCCGGGCTGATCACCCGCTACCAGCAGGCGCAGTTGACCATGCGCAGCACCGACGCGCTGATGAGCCTGCCCCAGGAGCGCCAACCTGAACACCAGGCGCTGGATCACACCACGCTGCAGGGCGGCGTGAGCATCAGCCATGCCACCTTCCGTTATGCCGGGCAGACCGCGCCAGCGCTCAATGACGTCAACTGCGTCCTCAAGCCTGGCGAACGCATCGGTATCATCGGCCGCAGCGGCTCGGGCAAGAGCACCCTGGCGCGGCTGCTGATGGGCTTCCACCACCCCGACGAAGGCCAGGTGCTGCTGGACAACCTCGACCTGCGCCAGCTGGACATCGCCGACCTGCGCAACCAGCTGGGCTACGTGGCCCACGACCTGCCGCTGCTGGCCGGCAGCCTGCGCGACAACCTCACCCTGGGCGCGCGCCATGTCAGCGATGCGCGCATGCTCGAAGTGGCGGAGCTGACCGGCGTCAGCGAACTGGCCCGCCAGCACCCGCAAGGTTTCGACCGCCCGGTGGGCGAGCGTGGCCAGCTGCTTTCCGGCGGCCAGCGCCAGGCGGTGCTGCTGGCCCGGGCACTGCTGCTGGAGCCGCCGATCCTGATCCTCGACGAACCCACCAGCCACATGGATAACAGCAGTGAAGAGCAACTGCGCCAGCGCCTGCTCGCCTGGGTGCCGGGCAAGACCCTGCTGCTGGTCACCCACCGCACCTCGATGCTCAGCCTGGTGGATCGGTTGCTGGTATTGGACAACGGCAAGATCGTCGCCGATGGGCCGAAGGACGCGGTGATCGATGCGTTGCGCAAAGGCCGTATCGGCGCGGCACTGTGACACGACAACCATCCCTGTAGGAGCGGGCTTGTCCCGCGATGAAGACACCGCGGTGCCTGGCACGGGCCGTGCCCGTGATCGCGGGGCAAGCCCGCTCCTACAGAGGGCCAATTTTCCTGGAGGTGAGACATGCCCCTCAGCCACAGCGTACGCAGCTACCTCCACGGCACCGACAAGCGCGCCGAACGCGACTACATGCCGGAGCTGGCCGGCGCCACCCTGCAGGACGCACCGAGCCTTTCACGCCTGACCGTGTGGCTGACCGCGATCCTGCTGCTGGTGGCGCTGGCCTGGGCCAACTTCGCGGTGCTCGACGAAGTCACCGTCGGCGAGGGCAAAGCCATTCCCTCCAGCAAGGTGCAGGTGATACAGAACCTCGAGGGCGGCATCGTCACCGAGATTTTCGTGCGCGAAGGGCAGATGGTGGACAAAGGCGCCACCCTGCTGCGCCTGGACGACACCCGTTTCAAGTCGAACAAGGGCGAAAGCGAAGCCGACCGCTACGCCCTCACCGCCCAGGTCGAGCGCCTGTCGGCGGAGTCCGAAGGCCGCCCCTTCGCGCTGTCGGATGAAGTACGGGCCAAGGCACCGCAAGTGGCCGAGGACGAAGCCGCCCTGTACGACTCGCGCCAGCGCCGCCTGGCCAGCGAGAAACAAACGCTCAATGAACAGCTGCGGCAGAAGACCCAGGAGCTCGCCGAGTTCCGCTCCAAGGTCGATCAATACCGGTCCGCCTTGGGCCTGCTGCAGCAGGAGCTGGACATGTCCTCGCCGCTGGTGGGCAAGGGCGCCATCTCGCCGGTGGAGATCCTGCGCCTCAAGCAACGCACCGTCGAAGCCCGCGGTCAGCTCAACGCCACCAGCCTGGCGATCCCCCGCGCCGAAGCCGCGGTGGCGGAGATCAGGAGCAAGATCCAGGAGGCCGACGCGGGTTTTCGCTCCGACGCCGCCAAGGAACTCAATGACAAGCGCACCGAGCTTTCGAAGATCACCGCCACCAGCATCGCCATCGACGACCGGGTCAACCGCACCACCGTGGTGTCGCCGGTACGCGGCATCGTCAAGCTGCTCAAGGTCAATACCATCGGCGGGGTGGTGCAGCCCGGCAGCGACCTGGTGGAGATCGTGCCGATCGAGGACAACCTGCTGATCGAGGCCAAGGTGCGGCCACAGGATGTGGCGTTCCTGCACCCGGGACAGACGGCGATGGTCAAGTTCAGTGCCTATGACTACACCATCTACGGTGGGTTGAAAGCCAAGCTGGAACTGATCGGCGCCGACACGGTGACCGATGACAAGGGCAATGCGTTCTACCTGATCCAGGTACGCACCGAGAAAAACCATCTGGGTGGGGATAACAAGCCGCTGCTGATCATCCCGGGGATGGTGGCCACGGTGGATATCATCACCGGGCAGAAGAGCGTGCTGGATTATCTGTTGAAGCCAGTGCTGAAGGCACGAACGGAGGCGTTGCGGGAGCGGTGAGCCCAGCCCCCTGTAGGAGCGGCTTCAGCCGCGATAAAGGCGACGCGGTGTCTGTTACCCGCTTCGCAGGTGATCGCGGCTAAAGCCGCTCCTACAGAGGTCTACCCATGATTGCGCTGGAACGTCTCGGCCCCCATGGCTTCGATCTGCCCCTCGATCAACGCCTCGAATGGGCGCAGCAAGGCATCGAAATCGGTCGGCGCTTCCAGCACCTTCAATGCCTGCACCACCGCCTCCAGCGTCGACAGAGCGCCCGGTTCCGGCGCCTTGCGCAACCGGTAGCGCGATGGCCGAACATCGCCCAGCGTCACCCGCGGCAGCGCCTCCAGCAGCGGGTTCAGGTACAGCATCTTGCGCGCCTTGCGCCAGGTGCCATCGGGGACGATCAGCAGCAGCGGCAGGTTGTCATCGTATCCATAAGCCTGCAGGACTTCGGCCCCCTCTCCAGGGAACAGCAGCGCTGGCCGGTAGCCCGGCGTGGCCAGCAGATCCTGCAGGTCGTCGAACACCTCGCCGATCCGCAGTTCGGCGTTGACCAGGCCAAGGGTCGCCAAACGCGCGGTGTTCAGGGCGTGCGAGGTTTCGCTGGGGTGCTGCAAGACGACCACCCGGGTGCGACTGTCGAGGTGCGGGATCAGTGGGCAGAGGCAATGGGCGAGCGGGCGCTGGCAACGCTCGCAGCGAGGTCTGGACATGAGGGGGCTCCTTCGGGCGCGTAGTTTGCCACAGGGTTGCGGTGAGGCTGCAACCCTGGGGCTGCGGCGCAGCCCATCGCCGGCAAGCCGGCTCCTACACCAGACCGGGTAGGAGCCGGTTTGCCGACGAACAGGCCTCAACGATTGAACCGCTCCGCCAGGCTGTGCAGGTACTCCGCCATGCGCTCCAGGTCCTGGCTGATCTCGGCGCCCTGCTTGGCCTGCCCGGCACTCTCATCACACAGGTGGGCGATGCGCACGATCTGCTGGTTGATATCTTCGGCCACATGACTTTGCTGCTCGGACGCGGTGGCCATCTGCTGGCTCATGCCAGTGATGCGGCTGACCGCCTGGGCGATTCCGGCCAGCGCCTCCTGCACGGCCTCGACACTGTGCACGCTGTCCTGGGAGATCTGCTGGCCGCGGCTGGCGCTGGCCACCGCGCGGTCGGCACCGCTGCGCAGGCTGGCAATGATGTGATGGATCTCCTCGGTCGAGGTGCGAGTACGCTGGGCCAGCGAGCGGACCTCGTCGGCGACCACCGCGAAGCCCCGGCCCTGCTCACCGGCCCGCGCCGCCTCGATGGCGGCGTTGAGCGCCAGCAGGTTGGTCTGTTCGGCAATCGAGGTGATGACATCCACCACGCCGCCGATCGACTGGGTCTGCTCGGCCAGCGCATTGACCGCCTGGCCGATATCGCCGACCGCCTCGCGCATGCTGCCCATCGCCCGCAGGCTCTGCTCGGCCAGCTCGCTGCCCTGCTGGGCGAGGTGGTCGGCGTCGCTGGCGGCATGGGCGGTGCTCTGCACGTTGTGGGTGACCTGCTGGATGGTCGCGGCCATCTGCGCGATGGCCGTGGCCGACTGGTCGGTCTCGCTGCGCTGGCGGTCGAGCATCTGCGCCTGGGCACCGGACAGGTCCGAAGACTGCGCGGCCCGCGACTTGACCCCGACTCCGGCGTCCACCAGGCGAGTCAGCGCGGTCTGCAGGCGTGCCTCCTCACTGATGATGGCCAGGTCGAGCTGGCCCTGCAGGCCGGGGTTGTCGCTGTAGGTCAGGGCCACCAGCGGGCTGGTGAACGCCTTGGGGTGCTCTTCGAGCGTACGGCGTATGGCCTGGTTCTGCCGGTGTTCGACCAGGTACCAGGCCGCCAGCAGGCTGGCCATCAGCACTCCGAGCGCCGCGTACGCGGGTAACCAGAGATAGGCCGCAGCCGACAGCAGGCCAGCGCCGATCAGCGGCCAACCATGCCCGACGCCGTGGCCCAGGCGGGCCGCCAGAGGCACCGGAGAACGGCCGGCGCGCAAGCGCGCATAAAGATGCTCGGCGCGACGGATCTGCTCACGGGTCGGCACCGAGCGCACCGACTCGTAGCCACTGATCCGGCCATTCTCGTAGATCGCCGTGACATAGGCGCTGACCCAGTAGAAATCGCCGTTCTTGGCGCGGTTCTTGACCACGCCCATCCAGGGCTTGCCTTGCTTGATGGTGTCCCACATATGGCCGAAGACCGCCGGCGGCATGTCGGGATGACGCACCAGGTTGTGTGGCTGGCCCACCAGTTCGTCGTAGGTGAAACCGCTGATGGCCACGAATGCGTCGTTGCAGTAGGTGATGCGGCTGTTCAGGTCGGTGGTGGAAATCAGCCGCTGGTGTTGGGGGAAGGTTCTTTCGTGCTCAGTGACGGGCAAATTCATGCGCATCGTTGGCGGTCCCTTGCTTATCCAGATGAGTGGGAAATTCATCAAAGCAAGTAGATGTTTAGCAGAAGGCCATCACGTCAGCGGTCAAGTTTTGTAGGAAATTTACTCGACCTGACGGAATGTGCTGAACACGGCCTGGGTCAGCCCACGTTGAGTTGGCTCTTGAGCAGGTCACGGAATGTCTGGATCAAGGGTTCCCGGCTCCGTCCACGACGAATGATCAGGGAAAACGGCGCCTGGTAACCAAAGGTGGCCGGCGACAATACGCGCAGGTCACCCTTGTCGACCCAGGCCTGGGCATAGTGCTCGGGCAGGTAGCCAATGTAGGCGCCGGAGAGAATCAGAATCAGCTGCGCTTCCATACTCTCCACCGTTGCCGCGCTGTGCTTGAAGCCATGCCGGGCCAGTTCGGCCTGGCTCCAGTAACCACGCCCGACCATGCGTTGCTGGGTGATCACCGGCTCGGGGATGCGCCGCTCGGCGAACAGCGGGTGGCGGCTGCTGCAGTACAGCCAGTGCTGCTCGCGGTACAGCGGCTGGTAGACCAGGCCGCTCATGCGCGAGGAAAAGGCGCCGATGGCCAGGTCCAGGCGGTTGTCCTGCACCCCCAGTTGCAACTCGTAGGGGCTGGAAACCGACAGATGCAAGTGCACCGCCGGGTGCTCCTGGCTATAGGCGCCGATGGCTTCGGCCAACGGCAGGGCGCGGTCGCCGACGGTGGAGTCGATCACCCCCAGGTTCAGGGTGCCGCGCAGCTCGCCCTTGAGCGCCGCCGCGTACTGTTCGAAACCGTCCAGCTCGCCCAGCAGGCGCAGTGTTTCCTGATGGAACAGTTCGCCCTTGCTGGTCAGGCTGAAGCCGCCCCGGCCGCGGTGGCAGAGCACGATGCCCAGGGCGCTTTCCAGCTGGCTCATGTAGGTGCTGATGGCCGAAGTCGACAGGTTGAGGTCACGCTGGGCGTTGGCGAACCCCTGATGGCGCACCACGCTGGCGAAGATCCGCAGCAGTTTCAGGTCGGGCAGCGATGAGGCCATGGGGCGATGGGTCCGCGGGCTGGAAATGGCCAGAGTCTAACTCGCCTGCACGCCGATAGTTCAGAAAATCCTGAAGTAAGTTTTTGTCGGTAGCGATTCTTCCCGGGCACTACCTTGCGCAGACTGCGGCGAAATGTCCCTGTCCGCCGACATGACCCGATCATCCAGGCGCGCGGCGGCACAGGTTCGAACAAACAGAACAATCGACCGACTGATGAGGCCCACCGTGGACAAGATTCTCCACCAACCACTGGGCGGCAACGAAATGCCGCGTTTCGGCGGCATCGCCACCATGCTTCGCCTTCCCCACCTGCAAAGCGCCGCAGGCCTGGACGCCGCCTTCATCGGCGTGCCCCTGGACATCGGCACCTCGCTGCGCTCGGGCACCCGCTTCGGCCCGCGGCAGATCCGCGCCGAATCGGTGATGATCCGCCCGTACAACATGGCCACCGGTGCCGCCCCGTTCGACTCGCTGTCGGTGGCCGACATCGGTGACGTGGCGATCAACACCTTCAACCTGCTGGACGCCGTGCGCATCATCGAGCAAGCCTACGACGAGATCGTCGAGCACAACGTCATCCCGCTGACCCTGGGTGGCGACCACACCATCACCCTGCCGATCCTGCGTGCCCTGCACAAGAAGCACGGCAAGATCGGCCTGGTGCACATCGATGCCCACGCCGACGTCAACGACCACATGTTCGGCGAGAAGATCGCCCACGGCACCACCTTCCGCCGCGCGGTGGAGGAAGGCTTGCTTGACTGCGACCGCGTGGTGCAGATCGGCCTGCGCGCCCAGGGCTACACCGCCGACGACTTCAACTGGAGCCGCCGCCAGGGCTTTCGCGTAGTACAGGCAGAAGAGTGCTGGCACAAGTCGCTGGAACCGCTGATGGCCGAAGTGCGTGAAAAGGTCGGTGGCGGCCCGGTATACCTGTCGTTCGACATCGACGGCATCGACCCGGCCTGGGCGCCTGGCACCGGTACCCCGGAGATCGGCGGCTTGACCACCATCCAGGCGATGGAGATCATCCGCGGCTGTCACGGCCTGGACCTGATCGGCTGTGACCTGGTCGAAGTCTCCCCACCCTACGACACCACCGGCAACACCTCGTTGCTGGGCGCCAACCTGTTGTTCGAAATGCTCTGCGTGCTGCCAGGCGTGGTGCGCCGCTAAGGCGGGCCTCCCCCTGTAGGAGCGGCTTCAGCCGCGATCACCCACGAAGCGGGTGCCAAATGCGGCGGTGCCTGCTTCGCGGCTGAAGCCGCTCCTACAGGTAATGAAAAGCACGCTGAAAGATTGACCCCGGCAGGAGCCATTCGGGAGGGCCACAGAGGCCCGCCAACACACGACAGGACCGCCGGGCGCCTTGCACCGTCCGGACGGCCGATCTCGCCATAATAAAGATAATCGGGAGACCCCCAATGGCCTTGGACATCATCGTTGTACTGATCTATGCCGTCGGCATGCTCGGGCTTGGCTGGTACGGCATGCGCCGGGCGAAGACCCACGAAGACTACCTGGTGGCCGGGCGCAACCTCGGCCCGACCCTGTACATGGGCACCATGGCCACCACCGTGCTCGGCGGTGCCTCGACGGTCGGTACCGTGCGCCTGGGCTATGTCCACGGCATCTCCGGCTTCTGGCTGTGCGCCGCGCTGGGCCTGGGGATCATCGCCCTCAACCTGTTCCTCGCCAAACCCCTGCTGCGCCTGAAGATCTTCACCGTGACCCAGGTGCTGGAGCGCCGCTACAACCCCATGGCGCGCCAGGCCAGCGCGGCGATCATGCTCGCCTATGCGCTGATGATCGGCGTCACCTCGACCCTGGCCATGGGTACCGTGCTGCAGGTGCTGCTCGACGTGCCGTTCTGGATGGCGCTGCTGTTCGGCGGCGGCGTGGTGGTGGTGTACTCGACCATCGGTGGCATGTGGTCGCTGACCCTGACCGATATCGTCCAGTTCATCATCAAGACCGTGGGCCTGATGTTCATCCTGCTGCCGGTGTGCCTGTACAAGGCCGGCGGCTGGGACGCCCTGGTAGCCAAGCTGCCGGCGGCCAGCTTCAGCTGGACCACCATCGGCTGGGACACCATCATCACCTACTTCCTGATCTACTTCTTCGGCATCCTGATCGGCCAGGACATCTGGCAGCGGGTGTTCACCGCCCGTGACGAGAAGGTCTGCCAGCGCGCCGGCACCACCGCGGGTATCTATTGCGTGCTGTATGGTCTGGCCTGCGCCATGATCGGCATGGCCGCCCACGTGCTGATGCCGGACCTGGCCAACCCGAACAACGCCTTCGCCGAGATGATCAAGGGCCAGTTGCCTGAAGGCATCCGTGGCTTGCTGATGGCTGCCGCCCTGGCCGCGATGATGTCCACCGCCAGTGCCGGCCTGCTGGCCGCCTCGACCACCCTGACCGAAGACCTGCTGCCCAAACTGCGCGGCGGCAAGCAATCGAGCCTGGGCATCAACCGCCTGTTCACCCTGCTCACCGGCCTGGTGGTGCTGGGTATCGCCCTGGCGGTGAACGATGTGATCAGCGCCCTGACCCTGGCCTACAACCTGCTGGTCGGCGGCATGCTGATCCCGCTGATGGGGGCGATCTTCTGGAAACGCGCCACCACCGCCGGCGCCATCGCCAGCATGTCGCTGGGCTTCGCCACTGCGCTGTTCTTCATGTTCAAGGATGGCCTGGACGCCAACTCGCCGATCTACTACAGCCTGGCTGTTGGCCTGGTGAGCTTCGTGGTGGTCAGCCTGGCCTCGCGCAAGCCGGTGACGGCAGTCAACCTCGCCTGATGTGTTCGCCGGCAAGCCGGCTCCTACACGAATTCCGTAGGAGCCGGCTTGCCGGCGAACCAGAAACGCAAAAGGCCGCCGCATCGTGCAGATGCGGCGGCCTTTTGCCTGGTTTCAGCGGCGACGCGGCTGGCGCTTGCGCTGTTCTTCGTCGGTTGGAATCGGCACCGGCTGCAGCGGTGGCGGGAGCAAGCCCAGGGCGACGGCGAGGTCGTGGAGCCAGTTATACATGCGTTGGTTCATAATGCCCCCTTGACGGGTCAGCCTCACGGTCAATCGATTCTGCGATGCTTCATACAGATCATAGACCTATGTCCTGTACTGCGCATGCCTACGCTCTTACAGATATGGGCGATTTTGACCCGAATCAAGCGGACGCCGCAGCATCCGACGGCCGGTCAATCGTTTCGCTTTGTTGCAAATCGATCCACGCCTGCAGATTTGCACCGCGCATGCCCTGGCGCCACATCAACCAGGTCACGGCGTGATCGAAGGGTGCCTGCAACCGGTGCGCGCGTACCCGGTCACGCCCAGGCAAGCTGTCGAGCATCGATTGTGCCATCAGCGCCACCCCTGCCCCGGCGATCACGCAGGCCAGCATGCTCTGGTACGACTCGATTTCCATCACCCGGCCCATGGGCGTGTGGGCATGGGCGTACCAGGCCTCCAGGCGCATGCGGTACGAGCAGCCCTGGCGGAAGGTGAACACCGCCTTGCCGGCGACATCCTTGGCGCTGTGCACCGCGGGGTGCTCGGGGCTGGTGATCAGCACCAGCGTCTCGTCGCACAGTGGTATGCCATCCAGGCCAGCCAGGTTGAGCGGGCCGTCCACCAACGCCGCGTCCATCCGGTGGCTCAGCACGCCCTCCAGCAGTTCGCCGCTGGGCGCCGCCTGGACTTGCAGGTTCACCTGCGGATACGCCTGGTGGTAGCGCGCCAGCAGCGCCGGCAAGTGGATAGCCACCGTGCTGTACATGGTGCCGAGCACGAAGTCCCCCGCCGGTTGACCCCCTTGCACTGCCGCCATCGCCTCATCACGCAGGTTGGCCAGGCGGCTGGCGTAGTCCAGCAGCACCTTGCCGGCCGGCGACAACTGCAGGCGCTGGCGTTCACGCAGGAACAGCTCCACCCCCAGTTGCTCTTCGAGCTGGCGCAGGCGCGTGGACAGGTTCGACGGCACCCGGTGCAGGCGCTCGGCGGCGCGGGTGACCGAACCTTCTTCGGCCACGGCCTGGAAGATGCGCAGTTGGCTGAACTCCATGATCTTCTCCAAAACAGAACAACTTGATCATCATTATTCAATTTTATTGAAAGTCAATGCGCCCTACCCTGCCACCCATCGCATCCCTTCGTGCAGGAGACTTTCCATGTCGCCCCTCGTGCAACTGCTGGCCAGCGCCGTGGCGCTGATGATGGCCATGGGCATCGGCCGCTTCGCCCTCACCCCGCAACTGCCCCGGCTGATCGCCGAGGGCCAGTTCGACCTGACCGCCGGTGGCCTGATCGCCGCGGCCAACTACCTTGGCTACTTCCTTGGCGCTGTGGACGGCATGTTCGCCCGCCAACCGGCCCAGGTGCGTCTGCGCCTGCACGGCGGCCTGTGGTTGTGCGTGCTGCTGACCCTGGCCTCCTGGGCCGCCGATGGTTTCTGGAGTCACCTGCTGTTGCGCTTCGGCACGGGAGTGGCCAGTGCCTGGGTACTGGTGATGATCGCCAGCCTCAGCCAGCAGTTGGCCAGTGCCCATGGCCAGCAGCGCCTCGGTGCCCTGGTGTTCGCCGGGCCGGGCGTGGGGATCGCGCTGACGGGCGTCCTGGCCTTGGCTGCGCACCTGCTCGGGCTGAACTCGGCGGCCCTGTGGCTGGTGTATGGTGTCGCCGCGCTAGTGATGCTGCTGGCGGTGCTGCCGTGGCTGCCAAAGGCACTGGAACCCGCCGCCGCAGTCACCGTCGACAGTAGTCAGCGGCGCGTCACCGGCATCGGGCGCCTGGGCCTGGTCTATGCGCTCTACGGGATTGGCTACATCCTGCCGGCCACCTTCCTGTCGCAAATGGCCAGCCAGCAGTTTCACGGGCAATGGCTCGCCGACCTGTTCTGGCCTGCGTTTGGGCTGGCATCGGCGCTGGGGGTACTGCTGGTCAGCCTGCGTCGCTCGGGGCGGACCTCAAGCTGGCTGACGACGACCCTATGGCTGCAAGGGCTGGGTGTACTTGCCTGCCTGCTGGGTGGCGGCATCGGCCTGGCTTTGGGGGTACTGCTGTGCGGTGGGCCATTCCTGGCTTGCATGCAGTTGGTGATGCAGCGCTCGCGGGAATTGGCGCCCCATGCCACGCAGCGCAATGCCGGGCTGTTGACTGCGTGCTTTGCCCTGGGGCAATTGAGCGGGCCGTTGCTGGCGGCCTTGAGCAACCACTACAGCGCCAGCCTGCAGCCTGCATTGATGTTGGCGGCTGCAGGGTTGACCGTGGCGGGCATGCTGGTCATCACGGGAAACCGCCGTTTGCAGGGCTGCCCACCGGGAACCCGAATGGCCTGACAGGGAAAGCCCTGACTGCAAAAGGCAGAAATCATTTGCGGCCGTTCCCGCTGTATTTTATAAACTACATTCACCCGATGAAAACCATCGAATCCAGCAGTTTCAGGCGTTGGCTGATCGGGCTTCGGGATACCACGGCAAGGGCCAGAATCGTCGCTCGAATCAACCGGCTCAAGGAAGGACTAGCGGGTGACGTTTCACCGGTCGGCCATGGCATGAGTGAGCTGAGAGTCCATTATGGCCCAGGCTATCGGGTGTACTTTCACCAATGCGGCGATGCCTTGATCATCCTGCTTTGCGGCGGCGACAAAGGCAGCCAGCAGCGGGACATCAAGGCAGCCCGGCAGATCCTGCAGTCGTGGAGGATGCAAAATGACTGAAACGTTCCATGAATTCGACGCCGCCGCCTATCTGACTTCCCCGGAAGCTATCGCGCAGTTCATGACCGATGCATTGGAGACAGGGGATGCAGCCTACGTGGCAAAAGCCGTGGGCGTGGTAGCTCGCGCCAAGGGCATGAGTGAACTGGCAAAGGAAACAGGCCTGTCTCGCGAACAGCTTTACCGCTCGTTCAGTGAACACGGCAATCCAACGCTCAAGTCGTTCCTGACTGTCATGAAAGCGCTGGGAATAGACATGGCTGCCAGACCTCACCTGGTCCAGCAAGGCGTGGGCTGACCGACAAACGAATTACCTTGCCGACCCCTTGGCGGCTAATGCCGCTCAAGGGCCGGCACTTGCTTCTACCCTGTCATCCCACCAGTTTGCGCAACTGCTGCCGCACCCACGCCTCGGCGCTGACCATGACCACGCCGAGCAATACCATCACCGCGCCGATCACGAAGTTCAGGCTCAGCGGCTCATCCAGCAGCAACACGCCGAAGGTCACCCCGAACAACGGTGTAATGAACGAGAACACCGCCAGGTTCGACGCCAGGTACTTGCGCAGCAACCAGAACCAGGTCAGGTAACTCAGGAAGGACACCACGATCCCCTGAAACAGCACACTGCCCACCGCCAGCGGGGTCAGCGAGTAATCGGCGATCTGCCCGCTGATCAGCGCGATCAGCACCAACCCGACAAACCCCACCGCCAACTGATAGAACAAGGTCAAGGTCACCGGTGCCTCGGACAATCGCGAGCCACGCACCACCACCGTGGTCGCGCCCCAGGCCAGGCCCGCCAGGATCGCCAGGCCATCGCCCAGCAACATGCGGCCATCGAGCTGATCGAGGGAAATACCGCCAGCGAACGCCAGGGCGATCCCGCCGAACGCCAGCAGGATGCCGAACCACTGCAACAGCCGCAGCCGCTCGCTGGGCATCATGAAATGCAACCCGAGCGCTGTGAAGATCGGTGCGGTGTAGAGGAATACCGACATGTGCGCCGCCGAGGTCAACTTCAGCCCCTCGGCGATGAACAGGAACTCCAGGCCGAACAAGCCACCGGCCAGCAGCCCGGCGCGCCAGGTCGTGCCAACCTGCCCCCAGCCACCTTTGAAGCAGACCAGCAGCCCCACCAGCAGGGCGGCTATGCCATTGCGAAACGCCGCCTGCATCACCGGGGCGATATCCACGGCGGCGGACTTGATCAACACTTGCTGGCAGCCCCAGACCAGGCACAGCCCCAGCATGACCTGGAAGGCGAAGGCGTCGGGGTTCTTGCGGGCCACCGTCATGGGCGCCCCCTTTGCAGATTGAACGACATGGCAAGGCTCGGCAGTAGGAATGGATCCTGATTATCAGACGCCAAGCCTTGTCGATACCAGCCTAAAATGCCCCGCCTGCAATTCGTACGTCGACGGGTGACCGATCAAAGGTGTTCTCCTCCAGTGGGCCCCCTGCTGGTCCAGTTCCTGACGAGGGTGCCGACACCAATAGGGGGCCTGCATGGACTTAAGGCATCGCCAAAAAGGCACAAAAGGGAACACTTTTGCCTTTTTAGCACTTATACAGATCGCAGAAATACTCATTGGTACACTTTCCACTCAGCACCCGCGCCGAATCGAAATCCAAAGTTTTCGATACGACGATTCCTGTTCTCAGGGCCTCTGGAAAATCTTCAATTGATGCGTACACTCCAGGCATCAAAAACCTGAAGTAATCCCCCATATTCGTGGAACCATCGAAGCCAACGGGGAAGTCTTCTCCCTCTCGGGAACCTTCAACCGCATGATAGACAAAAAAACCTTTGTTAGAAGCAAGGCTGGCTTCACTATAGATTCCTTGCTCTTCGAGACCACCCAACATTTCATCCAGAACGAAAGCTTTGTCTCTTCCTTGCCAGCGCCATGCCGAATACAAGTCCACCGTAAAGCCACCTTTCTTCAAAGGTGGGTACGACCGAAAGACCTGAGACTCCTCCCACATGAATTCACTGATGGCGTCCAGCATTTCCTCTGCTCCGCTCAGCGCCAAGAGCACTTTTGGAATATCACCAAAACAATTGTTCACCATGACCGCAATTCGACCAACTCTATCCATAGCCAACCACGTATATATAGTGCCGAAGCCAGGCTCCCATTGTTCATCAAGGCTCATTACTGGTTCCCCTTAAGCCATGTCACCGCGCAACTTTCGAAGACTTATATAAGAAACATCGCCTCGTCGCCAGACACCGATCAAAAGGGCAGATTTATTTTCTAGGCTCTGTACGAAATCCCGAGAAACCTAATCGTCGCTCCTCCAGCGCTGAGATTTTGTAGAGTCACGCGCCATTAACGGAAAGGAATTCTGTGATGGCAAGGCGCTACGAACTCACGGACGAGGCCTGGGATGTGGTCTCCGATCTCTTCATCGAAACCCATGGCCGAGGCCGGCCCCGACTAAGCGACCGCCTAATGCTCGATGGCGTGCTGTGGGTGCTCTGCTCGGGTGCTGCATGGCGAGATATGCCTGAGCGCTTCGGCTCATGGTCAACGGTGTATCAACGGTTTCGGGGCTGGCGAAACCAAGGGACTTTCGAGCAGATGCTCAAACGTCTGCACCTGAGATTGAATGAGCAAGGCTTGATCGATC
>NZ_JAMSHW010000037.1:0-37632 GCF_023757525.1 Pseudomonas sp. MWU13-3659
GCCGGCTCCTACAGAAGCATTTAGCCCTGTGCCAATGTTAGAGGCTGTCAGGGTCACCAAAAAACATCTGTATCCGCGACCTCAACCATTTCTCCGCCGGATCATTGTCCTGCGCCCCACGCCAGGCCATGTGCAATTCGAACGTCCGCACCTCCAGCGGCAGGTCCTCCGCCCGCAACCCGCCCGCCGCGGTCAGCGCATCGGCCGTGTAGTCCGGCACCGTGGCGACGATATCGGTCCCCGCCAGCAAGCTCCCCAGCCCATTGAACTGCGGCACCGCCAACACCACATGGCGCTTGCGGCCGATCTCGTCCAGCGCCTCGTCGATGAACCCCGACAGGTCGCCGGCGAACGACACCAGTGCGTGGGGCCGGGCACAGAAGTCATCCAGGGTGATGCTGCCAGGCATGCTGTCGGCGCGCAGCAGCTTGGGCATGCTGCGGCGCAGCACCTTGCGCTTGGCGTTGGCGGGCAGTTCGCTGGTGTAACTCACGCCCACCGAGATCTCGCCCGAGGCGAGCAGGGTGGGCATCAGCAGGTAGTTGACCCGGCGTACCACCAGCACGATGCCGGGGGCTTCGGCACGGATGCGCTTGAGCAACTGCGGCAGCAGGGCGAATTCGGCGTCGTCTGAAAGGCCGATGCGGAACACCGCGTTGCTGGTGGCCGGGTCGAACTCGGCGGCGCGGCTGACGGCGGTGGAGATCGAGTCCAGCGCTGGCGACAGCAGGGCGAAGATCTCGTGGGCCCGGGCAGAAGGCTCCATGCTGCGGCCGGTGCGCACAAACAATGGGTCGTCGAACAGGTTGCGCAGGCGCGACAGCGCGGCGCTGATCGCCGGCTGGCCGAGGAACAGTTTCTCGGCGGCGCGGGTCACGCTGCGTTCATGCATGAGCGTTTCGAACACGATCAGCAGGTTGAGGTCTACGCGACGCAAGTCGTTACGATTCATTCGATGCGGCTCGCTTTAGTGGGGCAGGGGTGAATCTTAAGGGCAAAGGCTGGTACCCTGCACCGATTTCCGGGTACCAATGCACAGATTTGTCAGGGGCCCAATCAATGACAGGCATGTCGACTATTAACAGCCACTGATGGCCCAACCGTGAAAGCCCGGATAAAGTCCGTGGTAATACGAGATTCACATAGGCGAGGTATGCGATGTCCCGCATGATCCGTTTCCACAAGTTCGGTCCGGCCGATGTGCTCCGCTGCGAGGAGCAGGCTGAACCGACCCCGGCCGTCGGCGAGGTGCAGATCCGCGTCGAGGCCATTGGCGTGAGCTGGTACGACGTGCTCTGGCGGCAGAACCTGGCACCGTCCCAGGCGCACCTGCCGGCGGGCATTGGCCATGAGATGGCCGGTGTGGTCACGGCCGTCGGCGCCGGGGTGGATGATATTGCGGTGGGTGACCGGGTCGCCAGCTTCCCGGCCACCAGCGCCAACGACCACCCGGTGTACGGCGACGTCATCGTGCTGCCGCGCATGGCCATCACCCGTTACCCCGATGTGCTGACCCCCATCGAGGCCAGCGTGCACTACACGCCACTGCTGATCGCCTATTTCGCCTTCGTCGACCTGGCCCGGGCCAAGGCTGGGCAGACGGCACTGGTCACCGATGCCAGCCATTGCGCGGGGCCGGCCTTCGTGCAACTGGGCAAGGCGCTCGGGCTGAAAGTGTTTGCCGCCACCAAGGAGCCGGAGCAGCGCGAGTACCTGCTGGGCCTGGGCGCGGACAAGGTGATCGTCACCGAAGAGCAGGACCTGCTGATGCAGATCGGCAAGTACACCGATGGCCGTGGCGTGGACATGGTCCTCGACGGCATGGGTGGGCCGCAGATGTCGCTGCTTGGAGATGTGCTGGCACCCCGTGGCAGCTTGGTGCTGTATGGCCTGCAGGGCGGCAACCAGACACCGTTCCCGGCGTGCGCGGCGTTCAAGAAGAACATTCAATTCCACGTGCATTGTATCGGCAACTTCACCGGCAAGCCGGAGTTGGGCATCGACCAGGACCAGGTTGCCTTGCAACGGGCCTTGCGCGATATCAACCAGTTCACCGCCGATCATTTGCTGACACCGCAGATCATCAAGGTGTATCCGTTCGAACAAGTGGTCGAGGCGCATCGCTATATGGATGAATGCCCTTGTGGCGGGCGGGTGGTGCTGGATATGGCGGCGTCCTGACAGCTCGAACTGTTCAGACAAGCAGGAAGTACTATTTGATGGGGCTGCTTTGCAGCCCTTCGCCGGCAAGCCGGCTCCTACGGATGTTTGCGCAGCCCAAAGGCGACGCGTTACCTGTAGGAGCCGGCTTGCCGGCGAAGGGCCGCAGGGCGGCCCCATTCATTTGAGTGAATGTTTGGGGTGTTTAAGTTAAGACTTGTTCCTCAGACACATCTTACAAGCGCAGGTTTAAATTAGCGTGTACACCGCCAATCACCGCTAGTTTGAAATTATTCAAATATTACCTAAGCGTCTTACCCTACTTTGGGAAGTTTCCTTCAGGCGCAACACTACATTCATCTGCCAGAATTCGCACTTCAGCCTGAATCGTTCAGGCAAGTGGAGCGAACGCATGAGTAATACCCACGACCAAGCCATGCACTATGTCTACCAGCAGGTCCTGCAACGCCTGTTCGAGCATATGAACCAGGCCCAGCGCGCGTCGGTGCAACTGTTGATCCAGCGCTTGCTGGTGGTGGCCGGTGGCCAGGAGCACGTTGGCCGATTCCAGCTGATGGTGCTGCACGGGGCCGACCGGCGCAGCGCCCGTTTGCTGGCCTGTCTGCGCGCCGCGCAACTGAGCATTTCCCTGCGCTATGTCGACACTTTCCGTCTGAGAGTACTGGTGGCCAGGCATCCGACTCTTGACGACAGCACCCTGGCCAGTCACGAGCGCTGTTTCAGTGCGCTGTTCCTGCACGATGACCCGCGGGTCGAACTGCTCCGCAGCGACAGTGGCCAGATCGGACGATTCGGCGCCCGCCCGAGCTGTTCCTCCGAACAACGTGCCGCCAGCGGCAAGGCCTGGCTGCTTTTTGGCCACTTGACGGGTGGCCAGCCGGAGGCGGTGCTGGGCGCGAGGGCCTATCTGGAGCTGGCGGCAGGCCTGGGCAATGCGTTGGCGATGCCTGGTGATGTCGATGCATTGGTGACTGTCGTGCCTGCAAGCCAACGCCGCCGGCTGCTGGCCTGGAGCAGGCATTGCCTGCGCCAGTTGATCGAAGCGGGATACAGCGCGCCAGGCAACGACATCGATGCCCTCGCCGGAGGGCTGACGCGACTGGGCCTGCTGCTGGCCGACCCCTTCGAGGCACCGACACCCCGCACACAGGACGGGGGCGGGCAGGGCCTGCGCGTGGTGACGGTCGAGGACGTGCTGCAGCATCTGGATGACAGTGGTCCCCTCGATCAGATGCTGGGACGCCAGGACGCCTTGCCGTGTATGGCCCAGGGCCCGGCAGGTCTGTTCGATCCCTTGCCACTGGCACATCTGCATGGCTTGCGGGCGCAGCATGTCGAGGCGCGTGGTTATGGCGAAGGTGCCCGGGCCTTCTTCCGGCGTCTTGAGCCAGGGCAGGTGGCTTGGCCTCAGGGCCAGGCATTGCGCGAAGAGGCGCAGGCGCGCCTGTTCGACGCCTATGGCGTGGGCGAGGACCAACTGGTCTGCCAGCTGTTTTCCCCCTTCGAGGCCAGGGGCCGCAACCTGGAGGCGTTCGTGCAACGTTGCCATCCAGGCATGCGCGTCGCCTTGCCTTACCTGCACCAGGCGTTGCAGGGCCGACCTTGCCCGGAGCCGGTCAGGCAGTGGCTGATCGACACCAGTGGCCTTGAGTTGACGCAACTGCGGTCACTCTATGCAGGCCAGCCGGGGGCGACGATCCAACGCCTGCTGCTGATGCTGGGCAGGCGCGACAGGTGGTTGCGGGCAATGCAGGTCAGTGGGGTATCCATGGCACCGCAGTCGGGCGTCAGAGCGATACCCGACGCAACCGACCGTCCAGCGGCACCACCCGGCCCTCGGGTGTCGGCAGCGGACGGCCCGTCAGGCCCATGCCTTCGCTGACCACCACCGCACCCTCCACCAGGCACAGGTTCGACGGTGTATCCAGCTCCCGGGCCAGGATGCTCACCTCGCCGCTATGCAGGTCGCAATGCAGCAAGCGTCCGCTGAAGCGGGTGAAGCCGCCATGCAGCGCCTCGCCGTTCCAGTCGGCGCGCAGGGGTTGCTGCAGGCTGGCGCAGAGCTCCAGGACCAGCACGTTGCCCTGCGGGTCCAGGGCCAGGCCGGTGGGCAGTTGCAGGCCGTCGATCAGCACCTCGAGGCGCCTGCTTTCGGGCCAGACCCGGATCACCTGGCCGGCCTTGTCGGCGAAGTCCACGCCCTTGCGCGCCGGGTCGGCATGCAGCTCGCCGGAGAACAGGCTGACCAGCACCGCCCCGGTTGCCGGCTCGTATACCAGGGTGACAGGCACGGCCTCCTGGTTCTGCTCCAGGTTCGGCAGGTGCATCAGCACCTGTTCTTGCGCGCCGGGGCGCAACTCCACCAACTCGTTGGTATCCGGCTTGACCGCCAGCCAGCTGCGTCGGCCGGGGTGATAGCACAGGGCATTGAGGTTGCCCTGGCTATGGCACACAGGTTCCGGCGGGCTGTATTGCAGGTCGAGGAGTTTCGAGCCTGCGACGTAATCGGTCTGGCTGACCAGGCAGCGCCCGTCGCCAAAGGCGATGTCCGACAGGCCCATGATCTCGTCGCGCAGCATGCGCGCCTGCATGTTCATGGCACGGAAGCCCTGGGCGAGGGTTTCGCGGGGCCGATACGCGCCTGGGTTGGCCAGGTCGACGGGCAGGCGGCTGATCCGTCCGGTGAACGGGTCGCCGGGCAGGCCGCTGCCGGCTTCGACCAGCAGCAGGCTGCCGTCGTCCTCGGCATGGACGCCACGGGGGTTGAGCAGGCCTTCGGCGATGATCGAAGTGGGGCGCAGGGTTTCGCGGGGGGGTGCGGGATATGAAGTATTGTTGGCATAGATCCTTCCTGTCGCGCGGGTTCTTGAGCCTTGTTCCCTGAACGATGAAAAGCGCCGGGTGACATCCCTGCCACCCGGCGCTGCGGCCTCAGTTGATCTTCAGATGGTTGTAGTCATCCATGGTCAGTTGCCTCGGTGGGTACTTCAGTTGCACCAGCTTCTGCGCCCAGAGCTCGAGCACCGATCGACGGCTTTGCGGCATGTCCCGGGTGATCGGCATGGCCACGGTGCTTTCTTCCTGGTACGGCTTGCTGATCAGGCGGATGAGCTGGTCCACCGCGCCTTCGATGCGCGACAGGTCATTGAGCGGCATGAACTTGCCCATGATCGGGTACAGGTAGTAGTAGGGCTCGAAGATCCTCGGGTAGATGAAGCGGTCCCAGATCAACTGCCCCGAGTTCGTCTCCAGATAGACCTTGTTCCATTGGTCGACGAACTCCCGCTTCAGCATGGGCTCCTCCGGCAGCACCCGCAGCGGCGCGAGGAAGTCCACATAGGCGCCCAGGTAGTTGAAGCTGAAGACGATATCGGCCTTGCCGTCCTCGTTGGGGAAGAAGCGCAAGGTCGGGAAGCCGGGAAGCTTGCCGGTGACCGTCACGCTGGCGATACCGTTGTCGTCGGTGGTGATCTGCAGGTAGTTGTAGGTTACCTGTTCGTTCGCCGGCTCTTGCAGGTATCGGGTGTCCGTTTTGGCGCCCTCGAAGACCAGGCAGGCGCCTAGCGATATGCCAGCGGGGGTGGTCTTGTACTGCTGGTACGTCACCTCCGTGCCGACATCGGTCGCCACCTCGCTGCGCAAGCCCACCAGCTTGCGCCCCGCGCCCTCGGTTGCCACGGCATCGACCTCGGGGGCACCGACGAACTGCGGCCAGAGTTCGGCGTTCTGCGTGCGATCGGCGGGTAAGTCCTTGAACAGGGCAAAGTCAGGATTGTTGCTGAAACCCAGGTAGTAGCTGGAGGTACCCAGCAGATAAGGGTTGTTGTATTCCGCCACCAGCAGGTTGATGTTCTTCGCCGGCACGCCGTTCTTCTGCACCATGATCTGCAGGGTCCTGGTTTCGCCCACGTCGATGAAACTGCCGCTCTGGATCACTTCGGCGGTCCAGGTCGCCTGCTTGGAGGTCGGGGTCCCGGTCGCCTGCTGTTGCAGCGCCAGCGGTGCTCCGCTGGTCAACTGTGCCTGCTGGCTCTCGGTGAGCAGCAGGTCGAGGATGCCGGAGCGCTGCTCGAACATGCTCTGTTGGTAGTCCGCGTAGGTGAAGCTGGTCACCGGGACGAACGTGCCGCCCTGGTCGATGCCCACGTCGAAGCTGCCGAGGTCGAGTTTTTCTGCCGTCGGGATATCGGGATTCTGACCTGCTTGTGGTGTGGCGGGTTTGAACGGGAAGGTATTCATCAGGTCCAGCGACAGCATGCTGTCGTGAACCTGCGCCGAGACGACACCCAGCTGTACCTCGGGCGGAGACTTGAAGTTGTACTGAGGGGGCACGGCCACGGCAAGGTCAGGCACCAGGCGCACGCCGGCCGGCGCGGTCGGGTACTCGTCATCGAGCCACAGGCCGAGGACACCGGAGGTGCAGCTGTAGGCCGGGTTGAAGAAGATGCCCGCAGGGTTGCTCAGGCCTTTCTGGTACAGCGCCTGGACCCTGGCCATGTCCACCGGGTCCTGGGATTTGGCACTGATGGGCGGCTGGTCGTTGAACACGCCGTTCTTGTCGTAGAAGGTCAGGTAGGTGCAGAAGCGGAACATCAGGCCCTGCACACCCGGCTTGTCCAGCTGCGCCTGGAGGTTCTTCAGCAGCGCCGAATCGCCGACCACCCAGCTCAGGTTTTCTTTCGGGAAGCAGGTCTGCCAGGTGGTGGTGACATAGTTCAGCCCACCGAAGGCGCCCCAGTTGAAGTTGAGGAAGCGATCGAGCATGCGGAATTGCCGCTTGGCGGTCAGGCCGCAGGTGGCGTCGCCCAGGACCAGCTTGTCGAAGTACAGCGCGGTGAAGGTGTTCTGCCAGGGGCTGACGTCGACGAAGCGCGCCGGGCTCGGGTTGCTGCTGCCGAACGGATTGCCGTACAGGTTGTAGGGCAGGGTGATCAGCGGGTCGCTTTTGACATAGCCACCGGTGGGCAGCTCGCCGCCGATGATGGTGGAGGTGGTCTCTTTGTAGGTGACGGTGCCGCAGCCGTTGTCGCCGAACAGATCCCACTCGGCGGGCATCATGACAGGGTAGCGATTGCGCGGGGACGGCGCGTTGGGCGGCGCCTGGGTCACGTAGTCCGGCGCCTCGTGGAGCGCCCGGGGCGTGATCATCCAGTTCAGCAGCAGGTCGCGGGCATTGTCCCTGTTGATGTTGTAGTGCTGGAGGAAGCGCCAGTTCATCTCCATGTTCACCGCGTCGTACAGCGGGAACATATCGTTGTTGTTACCCGTTGGCGGGTTCCAGAACATGTGGCCTTTCAGGTAGATGCGGGGGAAGTTCAGTACGCTCATGTCGTGCTCCTCAAGGACGCTGCCACTGGGCGCGCTTCAGCGACCAGACATAATCGAGTTTGTTGTAGCCCTCGAACTCGGACGCGGGCACCGGCTCGGTTGGGTAGACGATGCCGCCCTGGCCGGCCTCGCCGCCCTGGGTGAAGTTGAAGTAGCCGTCGCTCTTCGAATAAGCCGCCGTGCCGTGGCAGGCAAAGCACGAGGACTGGGTCTGGAAGGCCGACTCCAGCTGGGAGTTGGCCAGCAGCGTGGGGCTGGTCTGCAGTTGCGTGCCGATCAATTCGTAGCGCGACAGATTCCCGTACCAACCCTGGAACTGCGTGTTGACCGGGACCGCCGCGGGCGTCGGCCCGGTGCTGTTGGTCATCGGCTGGGACGGTGTGGCGTTGGTCACGGTGTACAGGTGATTGTTGACGTTCTCGAAGGTGGTCCAGACCCAGCCGGTGACCAGCTTGTTGATCACGTGCAGGGCAGTGAGCGCGGCGTAGCCGACCTCGTAGGTGCCGTCCTTGTTCTGGTAGTAGGCCTGGGCGATGTAGTAGCCGTCCTTCTCCAGTTGCGCCTGGTAGGTGGCGTCGCTGCCGATCCACAACCAGCCGGCCTTCACTTCCCAGGAAGTGGCCGGGAAGTCCAGGTTGCTGGCAAGGGCGTCCTGGCCGTTCATGTTGTAGACGCCCTGGTCGACGATGTAGTTGAAGGTGGATTCGCCCATCAGCAACTGGAAGCGCACGGGCTTGCCTTGTTGCGATGCCGGTACCGCCCCGCCCATTTCCAGGGCCAGGCCATCCACCTGTTGGGTGGCGTTGAGGTTGTGGAAGGCGCGCTTGAGGTTCATCCCCGCAATCGTGGCGGCCTGTTTCGTCACCTGCGCAGGAGGGGTGAAGGGCGTGCCGTAGGGCGTGGGTTTGGCGCCGTCGGCCAGGTACACCTGGTCCGACGGCTTCATGGTTTCCCAGACCCGGTCGAGACCGTTCGGCGCCAGCTGGTTCAGGCAGTTGAACCAGTTCCAGCTCAGGGTTTCCTTGCTCGTGTCGAGCAAGGCCCGGGCCTGGGCCTGATTGCCGTTGAAGGTCAGGAAGTTGCTGCAACTGAAGGTGTTGGTGTTATCAGCCTGGGCCAGTCCGGCCAGTGTACTGAGAACGGTTATCGAGATGGCTCGCCGCATGTGTGCTCCTTGGCATTGGCCAGGTCAGTTGGGTTCTGCTCCAGGAAATGCAGAAGCAGCAGGTGCTTGACCGCCGTTGCCGCAATGCGCCGCGGCAGCGGTACGTCGCAATCGGTGATCAGCAACGGGCCAGCCTGCTCGCTGGCTGGCGGTCGGCCGTGGCTGCCACGGACCAGGCCGCTGTCCAGCGGGATCAGGTCCATGTAGTAGCGCATGCCGAGTTTTTTCTGCAGCAGGCGGCGCGCCACCTTCAATCTGGGGAAGCGGATGGCCGGGTCGACGAACAGCTCCACCGGGTCGTAGCCGGGCTTGCGATGGATGTCCACGGTGCGGGCGAAGTCCGGCGCCTTGCGCTCGTCGAACCAGTAGTAGTAATCGAACCAGAATCCCGGGGCGGCCAGCGCCACCAGTTCGCCGCTGCGAGGATGGTCCAGTTGCCAGGCGCGCTGCTCGGCCCGGTCCAGCACCTGTTCGATGCCGGGTTGGCGCTGCAGCAGGGCCTTGATACGCGGAACATCGTCCTCGCGCCTGACGTAGACATGGGCGATCTGGTGATCGGCCACCGCGAAGGCCGCGCTGGCACCGGGGTCGAGCAATTCCCAGGTCAGCGACTGGCGCACCTGCAACAAGCCTTGCTCGCGCAGTACGCGGTTGATGGACACCGATTGCCCGACCGCCTCGATGCCGTACTCCGACAGCAGCATCACCGCTGCGCCTTGGTCCCGGGCGAAGCTCAGCAGGCGCCCGACTTCATGGTCGATGGCCCGCACCTCATCGGCGATCGACGGGTGCTCGGGGCCGACCCGCTGCAGGCTGTAGTCGAGGTGGGGCAGGTAGATCAGTTGCAGGTCGGGGCGATTGAGCTGGAATTCGAGCAGGGCGCAATCGACGATCCAGCGGCTCGAGGCGATGCCCGCCGCCGGCCCCCAGAAACCAGGGAAGGGGAACTCACCGATCTGCGCTTCGATCCGTTCGTGCAGGCCCGGCGGCGACGAATACAGCCCGAAGAGCTTGCGCCCGTCGGCCGGATAATGCGGGCGCGGAGTGATCGAGGCATCGACGTTGGCGTACATGTTGTACCACCAGAACAACTGGCTGCAGCGGAACCCGGGCAGTTTGCGCTTGAGCGTGTCCCAGACCTTCTCGCCCTGGATCAGCGCGTTGGGTTGCAGCCAGAAGCGCACCTCGGCCTGGTCGCGCCAGTACCAGCCATTGCCGACGATACCGTGCTGCGACGGCGCAGCCCCGGTCAGGATCGAGGCCTGCACCGTGGAGGTCACCGCCGGAAACGACGGTTGCAGGCTGGCCATCTGCGCGGTTTTCAGCAGTTCGTTGATATGCGGCGTGTTCGGGCCCAGCAGCGAGGGCGTCAGGCCGACCACGTTGATCAGCAGCAGGGGGCTACGGGCAGGCATCGGCGTGCTCCTCGCGTAGGTGCGCGTGCAGCAGGCCACGCTGGCGCAGCTGTGCCTCGACCCAGTGCAACTCTGCGGCGATGCCGCGCAGTAGGGCCTGCTCGTTGCTCGGCCGCAGTTGTGCGGGCAGCACACCCCAGCTGTAGGTCTCCACTTCCAGCACCGGGCGCAGGTCGTCGTGGGCGGCCAGATAGTCGAAGGTCTGCCCCAGTGCGGCCTGGCTGCCGCTGAGTTCGGGCAGCAGTAAATGCTCGCTGAACAGCGGGACATGGAAGTGAATCCGCAACTCGCCATAACGGCCGGGATCACGGGCACAGTCGGCCAGTGCGGCAGGCAGGTCGGCCCAGGCCATCAGGCGCCCCTGACTGTCCCGTGCCTTGACCTGATGCAGATAGGTGGCTTCGGAAAACTCGCCGAGCACGTCGAGGACCTGCGCAAAACGCTGCGGGTCATCGGCCGGCAGGCGGCAGATCATGGCGTTGGACAGCTGGATCTTGCCGATCGGTACCCCGGCCAGGCGCAGGCGGTCCAGCGCGCGATAGCAGTCCTCGAACATCACGGCCTGGTGGCAGACGTCGAAGCACAGGGCCAGGTATTCATGGTGCGGATCGCTGGCTTGCCACTGGGCGAAGAAGGCGATGGCCTGGTCGGTGTTTTCCAGTACGCAGTCCGGCTCCATTTCCAGGCAGAACACCACCTTCCTGCCGCTCTCGCGATGCAGCCTGGCCAACTCGGCGGTGAGCTGGCGCAACTGGTGTTCGGCACGCTGCTGCAAGGCCGGGCTCCAGTTGGCGGCGTAGCCCAGGGGCACGGTGGAAATCACCCCTTGCCGGCAGTCCGCCGGCAAGGCCTGCGCCAGGATTCGCGCGAGGTTCAGGCTGTAGCTCAGGCGCTCGGGCATGGACCAGTCGGGCAGGTAGACCTCGGCCTTCACCGCGCCCTCATGGAACTCGCCATAGGGAAAACCGTTCAACGAGGTAAGGCGCAGCCCGGTGTCCTGCAACAGGTCGAGGAAGTGGCCGCATGCCGAAGCGTCCTGCAACTCGCCGGCGGCGCGGGCGCAGATCCACAGGCCACTGTCCTGTTCGTGCAGCCCGCGCAGGTGGCGCACGCCCTGGAAGTGGCGCTCGATCGAGGCGCGCAGCCCGGCTAGGTCGCGGGTCGGGTGCACATTGCCGCAGTAACCGACCTGGGTAGGCGTCCAGCACACGGCGGCGCTCATTTGATCACCGGGTCCTGGCCGCGCAGGGCAGAGTTTTCCTGCCAGGTCTTGCGCTGGTCGATCGGCAAGGGCGTGCTGACCAGGGCCTTGTCCAGCTGGCCGCTCTGGGCGAAGAAGTCGACCGGGTTATGGAACAGCACCTGCTCGACCTGGGCCTCGCTGAAGCCAGCTGCGAGCATGGCCTGGCCGGTCTTCGGCACTTTCAGCGGGTCGCTGACGCCCCAGTCGGCAGCGCTGTTGACGATCATTTTCTCCGTGCCGTACTGCTGCAGCAGGGCGACCATGCGCTGCTCCGACATCTTGGTGTTGGGATAGACCGAATGCCCGCGCCAGCAGTCGGTCTCCAGCACCAGGGGCAGGGTCAGCTCGTTGAGGTGATCGATCACTACCTGGTGCTCGGGGATGCCGACTTCGCGAATCACCGCCAGGGTGCGCTTGGTGCCGCCGATCTTGTCGCGGTGCGGGGTGTGCACCAGGACCGGCAGGTTGAACTGCCTGGCCAGCTCCAGCTGCATGGCCAGGAAGCGGTCTTCCTCCGGGGTGATGTCGTCGTAGCCGATCTCGCCGACCGCCACCACGCCATCCTTGACCAGGTAGCGCGGCAGGATATCCAGCACTTCCTGGGCCAGCCGCAGGTTGTTGGCTTCCTTGGGGTTGATGCCGAGGGTGCAGAAGTGGTGGATGCCGAACATGCTGGCGCGGAAGCGCTCCCAGCCCAGCAGGGTGTCGAAGTAGTCGACGAAGCTGCCGACGCTGGTCCGTGCCTGGCCCTGCCAGAACGCGGGCTCGATCACCCCGGTGATGCCGGCGGCCGCCATGTTCTGGTAGTCGTCGGTGGTACGGCTGACCATATGAATGTGCGGGTCGAAATACGTGGGCATGGTGAATCCTCATCAAGGGCAAGGAGATGTCGGTTGTGCAGGGGCCGGCGGTGGATCGGTCAACTGCCGAAGAGGTGCTCGTGCCACTCCGTCGGCAAGCGTTGCTGCTGGTACAGGCCCGTCAGGCGCTTGCGCTGCGGCGGGCTGAGCAGGCCGAAGGCGATCAGCCGGGGCAGGCTGGGCGATACCGGGCGCCCGGCGGCGAGTTGTTCGTCCATCAGGTCGAGGGCCAGCTGGTTGAGGGTCGCGCCCTGGCGCTGCGCCAGGCCGACCACCCGTGCGGCATCGAGGCCCATGCCCAGCGCCTTGAGCACCAGTTGATGGAAGGCCCGCTCCGGGTAGTGACGGGACGCATAGGGGGTGTCCAGTGCCAGGGCGGCGAAGACCCGCGGGTTGCTGGTGCGGCCGGCGAACAGCGCCAGCTCGAGGCAGCGCCCCTCGCTGTCGAGCTCATCGAGGGCCTTGAGCAGGGCGACCTTTTCCTGGTCGTCGCCCCATTGGAAGAGTTGCTCCAGCAGTGCCGGGCGATCCGCTTCGTGCTGCAAGCCGACGACACAGGCCTGCAGCAAGGCGCGGGCCAGTTCGATGGCGCTCCAGCCATCGGCGCCGGGTACCGCCTGGTCACGCAGGTGGCGCTTGCATTGGCTGCTGAGGAGGGCAGCGGTATTGGCGTCCGGCGATTGCCGCAGGCGTTCCAGGGCCTGTTGCCACCAGCGTTTCTCGGCTTCGTCGAGCAGTGGATCCAGGGCCCGACCGCGTTCGGCCAGCCGTGGCTGGGGCACGGAGACGTCCATGTTCATGTCGGTTTGATCCAGCGTTGGAAGTGTGGAAGCAGGAAAAACATCAGCACGCAGAAAAGGCTGCCCAGGGGCTGGTCGGCCACGGCCATCACCAGGGCGTCGAACAGGGGCAGGGCGGCCAGGCCGGCACCGATGAAGGCGCGGACCTTCAAGCGCTGCGGATTGGCCAGGTGCAGCCAGTAGTGGCGACCGAGCCAGCCCAGCCAGAGCAGCAGCACCGGCCAGAACCACAAGGTCTCGGCGTAGATCGCCAGGGCCAGCGGGCTGAGCATCAGCAGCAGGGGCAGGCGGCTGAGCAACTGGTTGCGGTGCTCCTGGCTGGCCAGGTAGGTCAGCCCGCTGATGTACACGCCCAGCAGGATCGCGCAGAGCCAGATGGGTTCTGGCGGCACCGTCAGGCTGGCCGCTGCGGTGAGGTACAGTGCCGAGCGGCAGGCGCCCATCAGCCAGACGCTGTGCACATACTTTTTATGCAACAGGTTGTAGCCGAGGATGCAGCCGACCAGCAGGGTGATGCTGCCCAGCAACCACCGGGGCTGCTCGGTCAACTGGCTCAGGCCCAGTGCCGAGGCACCCGCCAGGGCCAACAAGAGAAGGGTCGCGAGCCGTACTTGTCGGCAAGTGACCAGGCCCAGGGTTATCGGGCGGGGATTGTTGTGTCGCTGGTCCCAATCGGCGTCCAGCAGGTCGTTCAGGAGCATACCGGCCAGGTAAAGGAGCGACAGCGTCACCAGCAGCAGTGCCCACACCAGCCCCGAGGGTGGCGCCAGGGCGCCGGTGCTGCTGGCCAGGAGCGCGGCGGCGAGGGCGTTGGTCCAGACCGTCGGCAGGTTGGAGACCCGGCCCAGGGTCATCCAGGTCTTGAGGTTCGCCTGGGCCTGGTTCATTGCGCGCAACCCTCGCTCAGGCCGAAGGGTGCCACGTCGAGGCTGGAGAGGCGCAGCAGGGCCTGTTGCATCAGGCGCTCATCGATTTCATGCAGGTCGATCGAGGCACCGATGCGGTTGAGCATGGGAATCGACAGCCGGCCGCCCAGATGCTGACGGAACTCCTCCAGCCCAAGCATGACCTGGAAACGTCCCTGCTCGTCTTTCAAGGTCAGTTCCGCCGGGCACAGATTGAACCCGAGCTTTTGCAGGAGGCTCACCACCCGCTTGCTGTCGGTATCGCTCAACAGCCCCAGGGCATTGGCATACAACGCGTCGAGGGCCATGCCCACGGCGACCGCCTCGCCATGGCGCAAGCGGTGCTGGCTCAGGTTTTCCAGCTTGTGCGCGGCCCAATGACCATAGTCCAGCGGCCGGCCGTTGCCGCGCTCGAACGGATCGCCGGCCCCGGTGATATGCCCCAGGTGCAGTTGGGCGCAGCGGAAAATGGCATGGCGGCTGGCCGGATGATCGAAACGGGCGAGGGCCGCGGCCTGCTCCTCCATCCATTGGAAGAACGCCGCGTCCTTGATCAGCGCCACCTTCACCGCTTCGGCCAGGCCGGCGATCTGGTCGCGGCGGCTGAGGCTGGTCAGCAATTGGAAGTCGTTGATCACGGCGGTGGCGGGGTAGAAGGCGCCCAGCAGGTTTTTCTGGCCGAAGGCATTGATGCCGTTCTTCACGCCGATGCCGGCGTCGTTCTGCGCCAGCACCGTGCTCGGCAGGCGGATCAGGCGGATGCCGCGGTGGAAGGTGGCGCAGGCGTAACCCACCGAATCCAGCAAGGCGCCGCCGCCCATGGCCAGCACGTAGCAGTGCCGGTCGAGGCCGTGCTTGAGCATGTCGGCATACAACTGCTGGAGCACTTGCGCAGTCTTGCTCAGCTCACCGGCAGCGACGGCGATCGGCGCGGCCTGCAGGTGCAGGTCGCGGGCATGGCTGGCGAACCAGGCCTCGATCTGCCCGCACAGATGCGCATTGCACTGCAGCAATTGCTGGTCGGCGAAGATCAGCACCGTCACCCGCCCGCGCTGTCCGGCGGTGAGCTGCTGGTGCAGGCAGGGGTTGCCCAGGTCGAACAGATGATCGGTGAAGCGCACCGGATAGTCGTAGCTGACCTCGAAGCGGCCGTGCAGCACCCCAGGCGTGGCAGGTTTGCGCAGCTGCCTGAACAGGCTGTAGCCGGCGATGAAAAGCGCCGGCAGGACCATGCTGGCGAGGAGCGTGACCAGCAGCGCGTTCTCCTCGACGAGGAAGCTGCCGATGGCGCAATAGGCCAGGGCCAGGCCCATGTTGGCCAGGGTCGTGACCAGGACGAAGGCGCGCAGCGGATAGCGCTGCATGCCGGCGGCGACCACCGAGGTTTCCGCCAGTACCGGCACACCGCGCAGGCAGATCAACGACAGGGTGCCGAGCTTTTGCACCCGTTGCCCAGGTTTGCGCTGATGCAGGCCGAGGCGGGCGGACAGCACGCGGAAGTAGCCGGCGCCCAGGGCATAACCCAACCAGGCGCCGAGGCACAGGCCTACGAAGATCACCAGGTAGCCAGCGACGCTGCCCAGGGCGGCCACGGCGAGCAGCGCTACCACGCTCGACGGTACCGGCAGCACCACGTCCAGTGCCAGCAAGGCGATCAGCAGCAGGGCCAGGTTGGCTTTGCGGGCGGGGGTAATGGGCAGGTACAGCTCAAGGTGGGCCAGGAAGTCCTGGATGTGTTGTTCGAACAACACAAAGCTGGCAATCACCAGTGCGCTGAAGCAAACAAGTGATACCCAGAAATATCCGGCAGGCGCATTGCTGCGGAGCACACGATGCCACAGGCTGCGCTTCATCAAGCATCCCTCTTGATATTGTTATGACTGATTTCCGTTTCAGTTTTCAGGGCAGCGTGTTAATGCTTGGACGGAATAAAAAGCTCCAGACTGCGTGATGTTGTTTTGATGGCTAACTCGACGGTTCTAAAAAAATTAGACGCTCGGCGGGCTTTTGCAAGACGGGGTTGAACGATTTTTTGCTTCAGTTGTCAGCGGCGCCCGAAGCACTGTCTCCTGCGCATTCCCTTCACCTCTCAAGCGCCGCTTATCGGAAGTTTGCTTGCGTACCCGGGTGTACGCCTCGGATCAGCGGCGTGGAGGTTTGCGGGCCACCGCGTGCCTTTCAATTTGTGTAGAAGAATATTTGTTCTTTGATGACCGCCGACTTGATCCCCGGCACTTGCCCCTGGGGTTGGTCTGTATGTATAACCAGTATTCGCCCTCAATGTTCGCCCCCTCCCATGATCGCCCATTCCGTCGACGACCCCTTTTACTACCTGCACAACTTTCGCCAGGTGCTGAGTTGGGTCGAGCAGCGTTACGCCGACCTGCTCGACAACGATGATCGTCATTTCATCCAGGCCTTCTCCGGCCTAGCCATTCCGACCCAGGCCCTGCTGGTGCGCATGGTGATGCGCAAGGGCGAGCTGTTTCGCAGCGACAAGCTTGAGTACGCCGAGATCGGCGATATCGCCGCAGCCCTGGGGCCCTTGCTGATATTGGGCTGGGTGGCCGAAGACACGCCATTGACGGTCGAGCAGTTGTGGGCACTGCTGCGCAAGGAGGAGGTGGCGCAGTGCTTCGCTGGCCAGCTCGCCCGGCCGCGGGCGGGCAAGGCCGATCTGCTGGCCCAGCTGCAAGCGCTCGCGCTGGAGCCAAGGCCGCTGAGCGAGTGGTTCCCGACATTCCCTGCACGCATTCTGCACTGGCGGCTACAACCCCTTTGCGATCGGCTACGCCTGTTGTTCTTTGGCAACCTCTATCAGGACTGGTCGGACTTCGTACTGGCTGACCTGGGTGTGTTCCGTTATGAGCACGTCAGCTTCAGTGACGACTCGCGGGCCTTGCGCCAGCGTGCGGATGTCGACCTGGCCATGGCCTTGCACCAGTGTGCCGAACGGTTGGAGCAGGGCGAGCCGCCCGCTGGGCTGCTGGCCACCCTGGACGGGCTGGACAGCGCCAACCCCTGGCTTGCCCGGCGCCGCGCACGCTTGTTGTTCAGCCTGGGCCAGCACAGCGAGCGCCTGGCCGACTGGGACCTGGCCCTGCGCATCTACCAGGCCTGCGAACACCCCGAGGCGCGTATTCGCCAGGTGCGAGTGTTCGAACGTAGCGAGCAGTGGCCGCAGGCCCATGCGCTGGCCATGCGGATGGCCGAGGCGCCGGCCAATGCCCTGGAGCAGCAGGCGCTCGAGCGTATGTTGCCGCGCCTGGCACGCAAGCTGGGTGGGCCGCCGCAGGCGCGCCAGCGCACGGGCAATGTTGAGCTGATCGAGCTGGAATTGCCGGCAGAGCTGGCGATGCACGGCGTGGAGGAGGC
Source organism: Pseudomonas sp. MWU13-3659 (assembly GCF_023757525.1). Classification (NCBI taxonomy): domain Bacteria; kingdom Pseudomonadati; phylum Pseudomonadota; class Gammaproteobacteria; order Pseudomonadales; family Pseudomonadaceae; genus Pseudomonas; species Pseudomonas sp. MWU13-3659. The sequence goes on from NZ_JAMSHW010000037.1 coordinate 17,273, forward strand.
GGTGCGCCTGCACCTGGAGCAAGCGGGGAGCGTTGCGCATTACGTCGAGAACACCCTGTTCAACAGCCTGTTCGGACTGCTCTGCTGGGAGGCGATCTTCGCCCCGGTGCCGGGTGCGTTCTTCCACCCGTTCCAGGCCGGGCCGCAGGACTTGCACGACAGCGATTTCCAGGCGCGGCGCGGGTCGCTGTTCGAGCGTTGCCTGGGCCGGCTTGATGATGGCAGCTACCCTGAGGCGATTCGCGCCTGCTTCAAGGCCAAGCACGGGCTGCAGTCGCCGTTCGTGTTCTGGCAGATGCTCGATGAGGGCCTGCTCGAAGACGCCTTGGCCTGCCTGCCGGCTCAGCACATGAAGGCCTGCTTCGTGCGGTTGTTGCAGGATATCCGCAACAACCGCGCCGGCATGCCCGACCTGATCCAGTTCTGGCCCGGGCAAGGGCGTTACCGCATGGTCGAGGTCAAAGGGCCGGGTGACCGTCTGCAGGACAACCAGCTGCGCTGGCTCGACTTCTGCCAGGCACATGGCTTGCCCGTGGTGGTGTGCCACGTGCGCTGGAAGGCCGAGCAGGCATGAGTTATACCGTCGCCGTGCGCGCCCTGTGCGAGTTCAGCGCCAAGGTCGGCGACCTGGACCTGCGCTTCACCCCTTCGCCCACGGCGCAAGAGGGCATTGCCGGCCATCGCCGGGTGGTGGCAAGGCGTGGCGCGGGTTATGAGGCGGAAGTCGCCCTTGACGGCGAATACCTGGGGTTGCGCGTGCGTGGTCGCGCCGATGGCTACGACCCTGCGCGCAATCGCCTGGAAGAGATCAAGACCCACCGCGGCGACCTGGCCCGGCAACCGACCAACCATCGCCAGTTGCACTGGGCACAGGCCAAGGTCTACGCCTGGTTGCTTTGCCAGGCGCGGCAGTTGCCGGAGATCGACGTCGCGTTGGTCTACCTGGACGTGGACAGTGACGGCCAGACGGTGATCAGCGAGCGCCATGCGGCCGACGACCTGCGGCGTTTCTTTGAGGTGCAGTGCCAGCGTTTCCTGGCCTGGGCCAGGCAACAGGAGCAGCGCCTGGGCGAGCGCGACCGTGGCCTGAGCGCGCTGAGCTTTCCGTACCCCGAATTCCGCCAAGGGCAGCGCCAGCTGGCAGAAACCCTGTATAAGGCGGTGAGCACCGGCCGCTGCCTGATGGCCCAGGCCAGCACGGGCATCGGCAAGACCCTTGGTACGTTATTTCCGTTGCTCAAGGCCGTGGTGCCGCAGCAACTGGACAAACTGTTCTTCCTCACCGCCAAGACCCCTGGTCGTGCCCTGGCCCTGGACGCTCTGCGGCAAATCACTCAAGTTTCGCCACAACCCGCCCTGCGCACCCTGGAGCTGATCGCGCGCGACAAGGCCTGCGAGCATCCCGACAGCGCTTGCCATGGCGAGTCCTGCCCGCTGGCGCAGGGTTTCTATGATCGCCTGCCTGCCGCCCGCGAGGCCGCCGCGCAAGTGCCCGTGCTCGACCGCGCCAGCCTGCGCGAAGTGGCGCTGGAGCATCAGGTCTGCCCCTATTACCTGGGCCAGGAGATGGCGCGCTGGGTCGACCTGGTGGTGGCCGACTACAACTATTACTTCGATGCCCACGCCATGTTGTTCGGGCTGGCCCAGACCAATCAATGGCGCACGGCGGTCTTGGTGGACGAGGCACACAACCTCGTCGAGCGGGGGCGGCAGATGTACAGCGCCAGCCTCGACCAGGGCCAGTTACAGGCCCTGCGCCAGAGCAAACCTGCGGGGCTGGGCAGCGCCCTGGAACGGCTCAACCGCCAGTGGAACGCGCTGTACAAGCAGCAGGTCGCGCCCTATCAGGCGTTCGAGCAGTTGCCGGAAGCCTTTGTACAGGCGCTGCAACGTTGCATTGGGTTGATCCAGGAGCGCATGAACGAAGCGCCGGCCGAGGTCGAGCCCAAGGTGCTGGAGTTCTTCTTCCAGGCATTGCAGTTCAGTCGTATCGCCGAGCTGTTCGATGAGCACTTCCTGTTCGACATAAGCCAGCGCAACGGCGCGCGCGGGCGTCGGCTGGCCACGCTGTGCCTGCGCAACGTGGTGCCGGCGCGGCTGCTGGGGCCACGCATGAGCGCAGCGCGTAGCGTCACGCTGTTTTCCGCCACGCTCAATCCACGCCGCTTCTATACAGACTTGCTGGGCATGCCCGCCGACACCGCCTGGCTGGAGGTCGCCGCACCGTTTCGCGCCGAGCAGTTGGAGGTGCGCATCGTCAGTGAGGTGTCCACACGCTTCCAGCAGCGCCAGGCGTCGCTGGCGCCGATCGTCGAGCTGATTGCCGGGCAGTTTCAGCGCCAGCCCGGCAATTACCTGGCGTTCTTCAGCAGCTTCGAGTACCTGGAGCAGGTGGCACAGATGCTGGCCGAGCGCTATCCGTCCCTGACCCAGTGGCGACAGGCCCCGGGCATGGATGAGGCGGGTCGCGAGGCATTTCTCGCACGCTTCGTGGCGGATGGGCAGGGCGTGGGGTTCGCCGTGCTGGGTGGTGCGTTCGGCGAAGGCGTGGACCTGCCGGGTACGCGCCTGATCGGCGCATTCGTTGCCACCTTGGGGCTGCCCCAGGTCAACCCGGTCAACGAGCAGTTCAAGCAGCGCCTGGGCCGGCAGTTCGGCGCGGGTTTCGACTACGCCTACCTCTACCCGGGTGTGCGCAAGGTGATCCAGGCCGCCGGTCGGGTGATCCGTGGCGACCAGGACCGTGGCGTGCTGCTGTTGATCGACGAGCGCTTCGCCGAACCAAGGGTGCGGCAGATGTTTCCCGACTGGTGGCAATGTAGATGATCGCCCCCATCGCCTGGCGATGAAACTCTCAGTACACTGCGCGTTCCAACCCAACATTCGTTGATTTCGAGGTTTTGCATGACGCTCAGTTCCTTGGCAGGCAAGCCGGCTCCGGCCAGCGTGCTGGTCGATATTCCCCGCCTGGTGACTGCCTACTACACCGGCCGCCCCGACGCTGCCGTGGCCGCCCAGCGCGTGGCATTCGGCACTTCGGGCCATCGCGGCACCTCGTTCGAGCTGAGCTTCAACGAAGACCACGTGCTGGCAATCACCCAGGCCATCTGCCTGTATCGCCAGGAGAAAGGCATCGATGGCCCGCTGTTCATCGGCGCCGACACCCACGCCTTGTCCGCGCCGGCTGCTGCCAGCGCCCTGGAAGTGCTGGCGGCCAACGGCGTGCAGGTGATGCTGAGCAAGGATGACGAGTACACGCCCACCCCGGCGGTGTCCCACGCCATCCTTTGCTACAACCGTGGCCGCCAGCAGGGCCTGGCCGACGGCATCGTCATCACCCCGTCGCACAACCCGCCACAAAGCGGCGGTTTCAAGTACAACCCGCCCAATGGCGGCCCGGCCGACAGCGATGTCACCAAGTGGATCGAAGGCAAGGCCAACGAACTGCTGGCCGCGGGCCTGGCGGGCGTCAAGCGCATGGATTACAAGCAGGCGCTGGCGGCTGCGACCACTCAACGCCACGACTACGTGAGCGATTATGTGGCCGACCTGGAGAACGTGATCGACTTCGACGTGATCCGCGGCGCCAAGCTGCGCCTGGGCGTCGACCCGCTGGGCGGGGCAGGGGTGCGCTACTGGTCGGCGATCGCCGAACACTACAAGCTGGACCTGGAAGTGGTGAATACCGAGGTCGATCCGACCTTCCGCTTCATGACCGTCGACTGGGACGGCCAGATCCGCATGGACCCATCCTCGCCCTATGCCATGCAGGGCCTGATCGGCCTGCGCGAGCGCTTCGACGTGGCCTTCGCCTGCGACCCGGACCACGACCGCCACGGCATCGTCACCCCAGACGGCCTGCTGCAACCGAACAACTACCTGGCCGTGGCCATCGACTACCTGTACCGCAACCGCCCGCAATGGCGCAAAGACGCGGCGGTGGGCAAGACCGTGGTATCCAGTGGCTTGATCGACCGCGTCACCGCCGCGTTGGGCCGTGAGCTGTACGAAGTGCCGGTGGGCTTCAAGTTCTTTGCCCAGGGCCTGTTCGACGGCTCGCTGGGCTTTGGCGGCGAAGAGAGCGCTGGCGCCTCGTTCCTGCGCAAGGACGGCTCGGTCTGGGCCACCGACAAGGACGGCCTGATCCCGGCCCTGCTGGCGGCAGAGATGACCGCCCGCACTGGTCGCAACCCGAGCCAGATCTACGCTGACCTCACCGATAAACTGGGCAAGCCGTATGCTACCCGCGTCGAAGCCAAGGCAGACGCACGGCAGAAAGCACTGCTGAGCAAACTGGCACCTGAGCAGGTCAAGTCCACCGAGCTGGCCGGCGAGCCGATCACCCAGATCCTCAGCCATGCGCCGGGCAACAACCAGGCCATCGGTGGCCTCAAGGTGATGACCAAGAACGGCTGGTTCGCCGCGCGGCCATCGGGCACCGAGGACATCTACAAGATCTACGCCGAGAGCTTTATCGACGAAGCGCACCTCAAGCGCCTGGTCGAGGAAGCCCAGGTGCTGGTGGACGCGGCAATCGCCTGATCACGTGTCATCAGGTCGATGCGGTCCTTGTAGGAGCGGCTTGAGCCGCGAACACCGGCGCAGCCGGTGCCAGGCACCGCGTCGCCTGGTTCGCGGCTAAAGCCGCTCCTACAGGATTGCGTGATTGTTCTATCAGTGGGACGATCCATGCCATTTCCTCCATCTACCGCTTAATTAGCCTCCTCGGTAAGGTGATTCCTATCCAAGAGGAGGCTTCTCATGAAAAACATCCAAGGCATCCACCGCAGCCCCCACGCCCATTGGGTGGGCGACGGCTTCCCGGTGCGCAGCCTGTTCACCTACGACCACCTGGCCCGGCACATCAGCCCGTTCCTGCTGCTGGACTATGCCGGCCCCCACGACTTCACCCCCACCAACGCCCGCCGCGGCGTCGGCCAGCACCCGCACCGGGGTTTTGAAACGGTGACCATCGTCTACCAAGGCGAACTGGAGCATCGCGACTCCACCGGCGCCGGCGGCCTGATCGGCCCGGGCGATGTGCAGTGGATGACCGCCGCCGGCGGCATCATCCACGAGGAGTTCCATTCGCCAGCCTTTGCCCGCAGCGGTGGCACGCTGGAAATGGTTCAGCTATGGGTCAACCTGCCGGCCAAGGACAAGCGTGCTGCGGCCGGTTACCAAACCCTACTGGCCAGTGATATCCCGGTGGTGACGCTGGCAGGCGAGGCGGGCAGCCTGCGGGTGATTGCCGGGCGCTATGGGGATCACCAGGGGCCAGCCCGGACCTTCACCGAGATGGACGTGTGGGATATCCGCCTGAAGGCCGGCGCGGTACTGGACCTGCCGGTCGCGGCAGGGCGTAATGCGGCGCTGGTGGTGCTGCGCGGCAACCTGCGGGTCAACGGCGAGCGTGAAGCGGGCCCGGCCAGCCTGGTGCTGTTCGATCGTGAGGGGGAGTCGGTGCGGGTCGAGGCGCTTGAGGATGTCAGCGTGCTGCTGCTCAGCGGCGAACCGATCGATGAGCCCATCGTCGGCTATGGGCCGTTCGTGATGAACAGCCAGGCGGAGATCGCCGAGTCGTTCGATGATTTCCAGGCGGGGCGATTTGGGCAGGTCGGCGGCGTCGAGCAGGCCACCCGGGTTTAGCTATTCAGGTCCTTGGGGCTGCTATGCAGCCCCTTCGCGGCACAAGGCCGCTCCTACAGGATTACGCGATCCCTCTGTAGGAGCGGCCTTGTGCCGCGAAAGGGGCGCAAAGCGCCCCCAGGGCTCTGTCACTCCGCGTCTGGCACCACAGCGATCACATCGATCTCCATCAACCACTCAGCCTGGGCCAACCCTGCCACCACCAGCCCGGTGGAAATCGGGAACACCCCCTTCAGCCATTTTCCCACTTCCATGTACACCGGCTCGCGAAAGCGCGGGTCGGTGATGTAGGTGGTGGTCTTGACGATGTGCGAAAGGTCCGAGCCGGCCTCTTCAAGCAACTGCTTGACGTTCTTCATTGCCTGCTCGGCCTGGGCTCGCGGGTCGCCCAGGCCCACCAGCCGCCCTTCGAAGTCGGTGCCGACCTGGCCGCGCACGTAGATGGTGTTGCCGGCCCGCACCGCCTGGCACAGGTCGTTGTCCAGGGTCTGGTTGGGGTAGGTCGCCTTGGTGTTGAACATGCGGATGCGGGTGTGGGTAGGCATCAGTGGGCTCCGAAGGTGGTGACGTTGCTGATCGAGGGTTGCTGTTCGTCCGCTTCGCGCTGTTCGCGATCGCGGTAGGCCAGGTAGGTGCGTTGGGTGGCGATGTGCCCGGCGACATGCTTGGCGTCGTGCCAAACGCCCCAGATGAACGACGAACCGCGGCGCGACAGCCAGGGCAGGCCGAGGAAGTACACGCCGGGCTCCTTCGACACGCCGCGCTGGTGCTGGGGCTTGCCGTTGGCGTCGAAGGCGTCGACCTGCAGCCAGCTGAAGTCCACGCCGTAGCCGGTGGCCCAGATGATCGCGGTGACGTTGGCCTGGGCCAGGTCCAGCTCCAGCAACGGGTTGCTGACGCAGTCGGGGTCGGGCAGGCGCTTGCGGGCCTCGGGTTCTTCCGGCAGGTCCAGGCCGTTGCGCTCGATGTAGGCGTCGGCGGCGTCCAGCAGGGCCAGGTAGTTCTCGTCGCCGCGGTTGATGTTGTCGGCCAGGTTGTCCTGGAAGCGCGCGACACCGCCTTCGAACGACTGGGTCAGGCCGACCAGGGTCATGCCCTGGTGGGCGAGGGCGCGGAAGTCCACAGTGTGGCCGCCGCGGGCACCGGACACGGCGATGGTCACGTGTTCGCGACCGGGCTTGGCGATTTCCGCGTCCCATTCGCCCAGCACGCCCAGCCACCAGCAGAAATCACGGTTGCGGTAGCTGCGTGGCGGGCGGTCGTGGGCGCCGACCGACAGGTAGACCTGACGCCCGGCGCGCATCAGCTCCTCGGCGATCTGTACGCCGGAGGACCCCGCGCCAACTACCAGCACCGCGCCATCCGGCAGTTGCTGCGGGTTGAAGTAGGACGCGGAGTGGATCTGGTGCAGGCGTTCGTCCTTCGGCGCGATGGCCGGGATCACCGGGCGCTGGAACGGGCCGGTGGCGGCCACCACGCGGTTGGCGCGGATCACGCCCTGGTTGGTCTCGATGGTGAAGCCGGGGCGGTCGGCATTGCGCACCACCTGTTTCACCTCGACGCCGGTGCGCACCGGCAGGTTGTACTTGCGCACGTATTGCTCGAAGTAGTCGGCGACCTGGTCCTTGCCGGCGAAGGCGTCGGCGTCGAGGTCGAATTCCAGGCCCGGGAAGCGGTCGTGCCAGACCGGCCCGTTGGCCACCAGCGAGTCCCAGCGCCCGGTGCGCCAGGCTTCGGCGATGCGCTTGCGCTCCAGCACCAGGTGCGGCACGCCGAGCTTGCTCAGGTGTTCGCTCATGGCCACGCCCGCCTGGCCGGCGCCGACCACGAGGGTGTCGATTTCGATGTTGTTCAGTGTCATGTCCCAGCCCTTCTTCAGCGGCGTTCTTGTTCAGGTCGGTGGGGACCGCCTTTGCCTGGGGCCAGACTAGGGAGGGAGGGGGAATCGCGAAAATAGTATTTAGCTGGGGCTTGCCGATAAATTGGCGAAGGCTCTGCGTTTGAGTGACTTGGGATTCGCCTCTACCCCTGTAGGAGCGGCCTTCAGCCGCGAAAGGGCCGCAAGGCGGCCCCGGCGATCGTTGCCCAACCTGAAATCCTGGGGCTGCAGCGCGGCTCTTTCGCGGCTGAAGGCCGCTCCTACAGGGCGCGCAGGGCCAGAGCGTCTCCTTGCACCAGCACATAGTTTTTTCCTGCCCTGTGCCGAGGAAAATGTTGGTTTCGCAGCACCCGAGGCCCGTCGAGAATGCCGGTAACTCAAAACAGGAGCTGCACCATGACCTTCTCCATCATTGGCCGCTGCGCGGAAACCGGCCAGGTCGGCATCGCCATCAGTTCGTCCAGCATCGCCGTCGGCGCCCGCTGCCCCTGGGTTCGCGCTGGCGTCGGCGCGGTCTCTACCCAGAACATCACCTTGCCGGCGCTCGGCCCGCAGATCCTCGACGCGCTGGAGCAGGGCCAACTGCCACCCGCCGCGGCCCTGGACCGGGTGCTCAGCGCCAATGGCTGGAGCGAGTATCGCCAGGTCACGGTGATCGACAGCCAGGGCCAGGTGGCCCTGTTCACCGGCAAGGAGGCGCTGGGTGTGCACAACGCGGTGGCAGGCGAACAGTGCGCGGCGGCAGGTAACCTGCTGTCGTCGCGCGCGGTGATCGAGGCGATGGTCGCGGCGTTCGAACAGGCCGGTGGCCACCTGGCCGACCGCCTGCTGGCAGCCATGCAGGCGGCGATGGCGGCCGGCGGCGAGGCGGGGCCGGTGCACTCGGCGGCACTGAAAATCGCCGGCGAGCTGACCTGGCCGCTGGTGGACCTACGCGTGGACTGGGCCGAGCAGGACCCGATCGGTGCCCTCGACAGCCTATGGCAGGCCTACCGCCCGCAGATGCAGGACTACGTGACCCGTGCGCTCAACCCCACCGCCGCGCCGAGCTATGGAGTACCGGGCGATGAGTGAATCGTCCAGTCGCGCACTGCTGGAGCGGCTGGTGGGCTTTGCCACGGTCAGCCGCGATTCCAACCTGGCGCTCATCAGTTTCATCAAGGATTACCTGGCCAGCCTGGGCGTGCAAAGCGAGCTGTTCCATAACGCCGAAGGCACCAAGGCTAACCTGTTCGCCACCATTGGCCCCCGTGATCGGGGCGGCGTGGTGCTGTCGGGGCATACCGATGTGGTGCCGGTCGACGGGCAGGCCTGGACCCGAGATCCGTTTCAGTTGACCGAGCACGATGGCCGCCTTTACGGGCGGGGCACCGCCGATATGAAGGGTTTCATCGCCTCAGTGCTGGCGGCCGTGCCGGCGTTCCTCGCACAGCCGCTGCGCCTTCCGGTGCACCTGGCGTTCTCCTACGACGAGGAGGTCGGTTGCCTGGGGGTGCGCTCTTTGCTTGCCGCGTTGGCGAAACGGCCGAACAAACCGACCCTGTGTCTGATCGGCGAACCCACCGAGCTCAAGCCGGTGCTCGGCCACAAGGGCAAGCTGGCGATGCGCTGCCAGGTTCACGGTGCGGCCTGCCATTCGGCCTACGCACCCTATGGGGTCAATGCCATCGAGTACGCGGCGCGGCTGATCGGCAAGCTCGGCGAGATCGGTGAGGGCCTGGCCCTGCCACGCCACCATGACCCACGCTTCGACCCACCGTTTTCCACGGTGCAAACCGGCGTGATCAAAGGGGGGCGGGCGCTGAACATCGTGCCGGAGGAATGCGAGTTCGATTTCGAGGTACGCGCCTTGCCAGGTTTCGAGGCGCAGACGGTCGCGGACCAGTTGCAGACCTACGCCGAGACCGAGCTGCTGCCGCGCATGCGTGCGGTGAATGCTACCAGTGACATCCGCCTGCAACCCCTGAGCGCCTATCCAGGGCTGGCCACGCCGTCCGACAGTGAGGCGGCGCAGTTGGTGGCGTTGCTCAGTGGCTCGAGTGAGTTCGGCACTGTAGCGTTCGGCACCGAGGGCGGGCTGTTCGAGCAGGCCGGCATCCCCACGGTGGTGTGCGGGCCGGGGAGCATGGAGCAAGGGCACAAGCCGGACGAGTTCGTCAGTGTGGAGCAGTTGCAGGGGTGTGATGCGATGCTGCTGCGGTTGCGGGATTACCTGGCGGCTGTGTAAGGGGCTGGAGCGTCTTGGCGAGGCGGACGCTCCACTGCAAGTAGAGCATTAAGCTATCTTTTTAATTTATTGTTTTATATGGATTTATTGCTTAATGAGGCGGTCTTGATGATTCATGTTAAATGACATGATGAAAACAATTTAAGCTTCTGAAAAATAACAAAATTATCTTTTTGCGATGGCGTGCTGTACGCATTGCTCATAGTACGTCTGCTTGATCGCCGCAGGCTTGAGCTGCGATCGGCTGTTGTAGGTTTGCTCGGTGATGCCGAAAGCGGTCATGCGCATCCAGGGTTTATCGAACTTGCGCACCTGCAGGCGTTTGCGGGTGGCATACAGCGTGACCCCGGAAAGCTTGGCCTGCTGCGCCTCGGCGGCGATCTGCGAGCCCCAGCCGCACACTTGACGCTCGTTCTGGCTCAGCGCCCGGGCCTGGGCGGCGAAGGCGGTGGTGGCCAGCAGGCAGCCGGCCACGGTTGCTAGAAATACTCGCATGTTGCTGTCCTAAGCATCTGAAGGAGAACGGAGTTTGCCGTCACTTCAGTGGCCTGGGGGCCAGCAAATTGCCGTCAGGCAGCAAGGTGAGGCTCAAGCGCCATGAAAGCCCTGACAGATGTATGTGATCGTACAACCAGATGCACAGGGCATGGCAGAGCAGCAGGTGCAGGCACGGTCCCGGCGCAAGCCGCGCAGTCTGACCCAGGAACTGGTCATGGTGCTGACCGAGCGCACTCGCGAGCAAGGCTGGCTCCTACCATGATGATCAGATCGCCTCGTCGCTCCACTGCCCATTTTCCTGGGCCTGACCGGCCAGGTGGCGGATACCAGGACGGGATTGGCCTTATCGCGGATGAATCCGCTCCTACGGGATCGCGTGAGTCTGTAGGAGCGGATTCATCCGCGATGAGGCCACTGCAGACGAGATGACTCTTGTAGGTCATCGTATCTCTTGGTGAGGGGAGGAAAAAAAGATCGCGGAGACAGGCACAAACCCGCCGCCCGCTTCCACGGGATATGTTCTGGGACCAGCAGAGGGTGACCGGGGAAACGGGGGCGACCTTGCGCCGCCCCGCGATCAAAGCTAACGAAGCTTCGCTGGATCAGGCAGCCTGGTGGTGCTTGACCTGGGTCTTGCGCACCTGCGCGCGACAGGCGTCGCCGAAGGCCTGGAACATCTTGATCGAATCAGGGTTCTTCGCCGCCTGCCATTCAGGGTGCCACTGCACCGCGAACAGGAAGGGCGAGAGCGTCGGGGCGTGAATGGCCTCGACCAGGCCGTCCTCGGCGTGGGCGATCGGCTCGATGCCGGCACCCAGGTTGCGCAGGCCCTGGCCGTGCAGCGAGTTGACGCGGATCTCGTCGGTGCCCAGGGTGTCGCGCAACCAGCTGCCTGGCTTGATCTTCACGCCATGAACCGCCGCGTACTGGACATCAACCGGGTCTTCCGGGTTTTCCCGGTGGTCGTTGAAGCCTGGCTCGGCGTAGACCTTCTGGTAGATATCGCCACCCAGGGCCACGTTGATTTCCTGCATGCCGCGGCAGATGCCGAAGATCGGTAGGCCGCGCTTGATCGCCGCCTTGACCAGCGGGATGTCGAACAGGTCGCGGTTCTGGTCCTGGCCCTTGCCGGGGGTCTGGTTGTCCTGGCCGTAGAGCGCCGGGTCGATATTGCTGCCCGCGCCGGTCAGGTACACGCCGTCGGCCATGTCCAGGTAAGTCTCGAGGTCTTCGGTGCCACAGCAGGTGGGCACCAGGACCGGGATGCAACCGGCGAACTCGACCAGCGGGGTGATGTATTTGTGGGTCATGACCTGGTAGTCATGGCCTTTGCGCTCTTGGCTGCCCATGGTCATCAGGACGACGGGTTTGCGCAGGGAGGGTTGCTTGTTGCCAATGTTGCTGTTGGACATATGTCACCTTGAGACAGGTCATGCCTGTCGTTGTTGTGCAGGTGCACGGCCGGGGCCATGGGTGCAGCCTGTAGCCCCGAGCACTGCCGGCTCACCTAGGGCGATGCCGGTCGGGGCATGTCTCATAGCTTGCCAGAGCCGTTCGATATGTCAAACGAGTGGCAGGGGGCTCAGGCGCCGAATTTCGGGGGCTTGGGGGCGTCGGGGCCTTTGGCGACAAGGGTTTGACGGGAGTTGAAGTCAATAATACTTAACGACGCAGTCGGTTCATTGCACGGCTGCAATGAAGCCTGCCCGCCGTTGCGGCGGGCAGGTGCGCGATCAGTCGTCGAGGCGTTCGAGCACACCGAAGCCATAGCCGCCCAACAGGTCGGCACGGATGCGCTCGCCCAGCGGTTGCACGTGGTTCTGCAGCGGTGCCAGCCAGTCGATGGCGTGGCTGGCCAGGCGTGCGCTCAGGGCCAGGCTGTCGCTGCCCAGTTGCGGCAGGGCCGTGGCCGGCACGCTGGGCTTGTCGGCCAGCCAGGGCAGGCTGCCCAGCAGCAGCGTGTACAACACCAGCAGTTTTACGTAGAGCCCAAGCGGCAGCGGTTGTACCAGGCGCACCAGGTAGGTCAGCGCCCTGAACAGGTGCACGGTCAGGCCGCAGAGGGCCAGCAGCAGGGCCATGGCGGGGGTGATCAGGTCACGGTAGCTGTCGCGGCCAAGCGTCGACAGATCGTCCGGTGCCGCCACGCGCTGCTTCATCAGCTCGCGGGCATCGTGTTGCAGCGCCGGCTGATAGGCCATGCGCTCGAAGGCGTCCGGGGTGAGGTAGGCGTACAAGGTGATGCCGGTTGGCAGGCTAAGGGCCTGGCGCCATTGTGCCTGGACTGCCGCCACGGCCAGGAACTCCGGGCGGCCCAGGCCGGGTTCGATCCAGCCGGCATCGATGTGTTCCTGGATCAGCTCGGCGTACTGGTTGCGCGCCTCGCGGCGTACCTGGCGGGCCACCGCCTTGTTGAAGCCGACGCGGTCCTCGGGCTGCCAGAGGTCGTTGACCGGCACGCCCATCTGCTCGCGCAGCACATGGCGCACCGGTTGCCATTCGCTCACCGGCAGGTTCCATGGGTTGTAGTTGCGCCCGCGCTTGGTCAGCAGGCGCTGGTAGTCGGTCCACGCCTGACCCTGGCGCTGGAGGATTGCCATGCGGCTGGTGGCGCCGTAGTAGAACAGGCTGGCGCGCCGGTACTGGCGGTAGTTGTCTTCCAGCTTGGCGGTGGCCGCGCGGTAATTGTCGTAGTTGCGCGCCAGGCCGCCGCGCTGGCGGTCGGCGAGCTGTTCGAAGAAGGCTTGCGGCGCCAGGCCCTGAACGGCGGGCAGCGGGGTGATGGCGGGCAGGCGCAGGGCCAGCTCGGCCAGGCGCAGCTTGCCTTCGGGGCTGCGCAGATCGGCCGCGGTGGCGCTTTGGCCGTCCAGGCGCAGGTCGTGATTGAGCATCTGGTTGAGCAGCGGGATACCGAAAGCCGCCTGGGCTTGCTGCTGCGGGCTGGCGCGCTCGACCAGCGAATCCACCAGCAAACGCTGGGCGTGGTAGCCCAGGTACACGCTGGTACCGCAGATGATCAGCGCCCACAGCAGCGTGCGGCCGAAGCCCCAGGCTTGGCGCATGCTCTTGCGCAGCAGGCAGCTGAGCACCAGCAGGCCGACCGACGCGGCGGTCAGCCATTGGCCGTGCACGGCGAGCTGTTGCAGGCGGGTGTGGTAGGCCAGGGTACCGACCACGTCGGTCAGGCGTGCGCAGAAGGCGAGGGTGACCAGCAGATAGGCCAGGGTCGGCAGCAGCATCACCTGTGCCAGGCGGCGTTGCTGGTCGCGGGTCAGCGGCAGGTTGCCGCCCCACAGGGCCAGGGCCAGGCGTTGCAGGGGCGAGCGTTCATGGCTGGCGGGGTAGGCCGAGCGACGTAGCAGGGCGCCGATCATCGGGCGTTACCCGAGGAATGGATGGGGCAGGAAAAGGCAAGGCTGACCGAAGAGGTCGCAGGGGTGTTCACGCGCGGCGTTCCTTGTCGAGGCAATGGTGCGTCCAGGGTTGCCGCGCGATAGTAGCATGCTGATGGCGGATTCGCGCCGCTATGGGCACCTGCTTCGCGGGCAAACCATCACCGCATACCCGTAGGAGCCAGCCTTGCTGGCGAACACCGGCAAAGCCGGTGCCTCCGTTCGCTAATGCAGGATCTGCTTGAGAAACGCCTGCGCCCGCGCCGTGCGCGGTTGCCCGAAGAACACCTCCGGCGGGCTGTCCTCGATGATCTGCCCGCCCTCCAGAAACAAAACCCGCTCGGCCACCTGGCGCGCAAAGCCCATCTCATGGGTGACGCAGAGCATGGTCATGCCGGTACCCGCCAGTTGCACCAGCACATCCAGCACTTCGGCGACCATTTCCGGGTCCAGCGCCGAGGTCGGCTCGTCGAACAGCATGATCCGCGGCTTCATGCACAGCGCCCGGGCAATCGCCACGCGCTGCTGCTGGCCGCCGGACAACTGGCTGGGGTACTTGTGCGCCTGGCTCTCGATGCCGACCTTGCTCAGGTACATCCGCGCCCGCTCCTCGGCGTCCTTGCGCGACAGCCCGCGCACGCTCATCGGCGCCAGCAGGCAGTTGTCGAGCACGCTCATGTGCGGGAACAGGTTGAAGTGCTGGAACACCATGCCGATCTCGCTGCGCACCTGGGCGGCCTGGCGCGTGGTGGTAGCGAGGTCGATGCCGCCGACCTGAATGCTGCCTTGCTCGGCAATTTCCAGGCGGTTGATGCAGCGGATCAGCGTCGACTTGCCCGAGCCCGAAGGGCCGCAGAGCACGATGCGCTCGCCCTCGCGCACCGACAGGTCGATATCGTGCAGCACATGGAAGGCGCCATAGTGCTTGTTCAGGCCCTCGATGCGGATCAGCTCCGGGCGCGGGTCGGGTGCAGGGTGCAACGGGGCAAGGCTGGCAAGACTGGAGGATGCGGACATCGTTTTTGTTCTCCCGCTCTGGTTTCAGTCGAAGCGTGCGGCGCTGTAGGGCGCAGGGTCGGTGAAGGGGGGCTGGCCGGTGAGCAGTTCCGCCAGCAGGCGGCCGCTGACCGGGCCCAGGGTCAGGCCGTGGTGGGCGTGGCCGAAATTGAACCACAGGCCTTTGTGCCGGGGCGCCGGGCCGATCACCGGGCGCATGTCCGGCAGGCAGGGGCGCCGGCCTAGCCAGGGTTTGTCGTCGAGGCGCTCGCCCAGGGCCGGGAACAGCTGGCGAGCCAGCGTTTCGCAGCGTCGCAGTTGGATCTCGTTGGGGGCCGCGTCACTGGCGGCGAACTCGATACCGGTGGTCAGGCGCACGCCGCGGGCCATGGGTGCCAACACATAACCACCCTGGGTGTCGCACACCGAGTGGCGCAGCTCGGCACCGTCGCGGGTGGCGTAGTGCATGTGGTAGCCGCGCTTGATCCCCAGGGGGAAGTCATAGCCCAGCGTTTCGTAGAGCTCGGCCGACTGCGGGCCGAGGCAGGCTACCACTTCGTCGGCACGGACCGGCCCACGCTGTGTGTCCACCTGCCAGCCGCCGTCGACCTGGCGCAGGCTGCGCGCATCGCCGTGCAGGAACTGCCCGCCGCGCTGGACGAACAGCCCGGCATAGCCACGGGTGAGGCCGCCGGGATTGGTGACGGTCTTCGGGTCCAGCCAGTGGATGCCGCCGACCACGCCACCGTCGAGCTGCTGTTCGCGGGCCTGGAGCTGATCGCGTTCGAGGATTTCATAGCGCAGGCCATAGCGGGCCAGGCCAGGCAGCTCATGCTTGGCCTGCTCGAACAGCGCGCTGTCGCGGTACACCTCGATCCAGCCTTTGGCTTGCACGAGGTCCTGCAACCCGGCGGCGTCGATCAGCGCGTCGTGCTCCTCGACACTGCGCTGCACCAGCGGCAGCATGTCCGCAGCGGCCTTGGCCAGGCGCCCCGGCGCCGACTGCTGCCAGTAGCGCAACAGCCAGGGGGCGGCCTTGGGCAGGTGCGTCAGGCTGTAGCGCACGTCCGGTTGGCGGTTCAGGCCGTAGCGCAGCAGCGCGCCGAACTTTCGCGGGAAGGCGTAGGGGATCACGCTGGAGCGCTCGATCAGCCCGGCATTGCCGTGGCTGGTGCCGCTGCCGGGTTCGTCGCGGTCGACCAGGATCACCTGGCGCCCACGCGCCTGCAGGTGCAGCGCGGTGCTGACGCCGACGATGCCGGCGCCCAGAACGATGGTTTGGCAATGCATGGAGCGGTTCCCTCGGTCAGTTCAGGTGGCGGCCCAGGCGGGCCTCCAGGTGTTTCAGGGTGCGGCGCACGAGCTCGACGATCAGCAGGTAGAGCACTGCCGCCCACAGGTAGATCTGGAAGTCGAAGCTGCGTGAGAAGGCCAGCTTGGTCACCCCCATCAGGTCATAGATGGTCACCAGCGAGGCAATGGCGCTGGCCTTGATCATCATGATCAGCTCATTGCCCAGCGGCCCGATGGCCACCAGCAGCGACTGCGGTAGCACCACCTTGAAGAAGGTGGCGGAGCGCTTGAGGTTCAGTGCCTTGGCGACTTCGTACTGGCCGGGCGCGACCGCCATGAGGCTGGCGCGGAAGATTTCGGCCTGGTAGGCGGCGGTGTTGAGGGTGAAGGCGAGCAGGGCGCAGTACCAGGCCTCGCGGAAGAACCACCACAGCCCGACGTCCTGCCAGAAGCCTTTCAAAGAGCCCAGGCCGTAGTAAAGCAGGAACAGCTGGGCCAGCAGCGGCGAGCCACGGAAAAAGTACACATAGCCCGCCGCCAGGCGCTGCAGCAGCCGGCTGCGCGACAGCCGCGCCAGGGCCAGCAGCATCCCCAGCAGCGCGCCGAGGGTGAACGAGATCGCCACCAGCTTGGCGGTGACCAGCAGGCCGTCGACGAAGCGCGCGCCATAGCGCTCCAGCAGGTCCGGGTCGAGCACATAGGCCAGCAGTTGCTCGAGGCTCATGGGCGGGCTCCTTGCAGGTGGCGGTTGCTGCGCCGCTCGAGCAGGGCGAAGACCCTGCCCGACAGCGCCGAGAACAGCAGGTAGACCAGGCAGGCGACGCCATAGAAGAACATCGGTTCCTTGGTCACGCTGACCGCCAGGTTGGTCTGGCGCATCAGGTCGATCAGCGAGATGGTCGAGACCAGCGACGTGTCTTTCAGCAAGCTCAGCCAGTTGTTCGACAGGCCCGGCAGGGCGATGCGCGCCAGTTGCGGCAGCACCACCTTGAAGAACCCCGTGCGCCGGCCCAGGCCCAGGGCCGAGCAGGCTTCCAGCTGGCCTTTGGGCAGGGTTTTGAAGGCCATCAGCCAGATTTCGCTGGAGAACGCCGCGAACACCAGGCTGAAGGCGATCATCGCGGCGAGGAAGGTGTTGATCAGCACCTCGCCGGGGTAGCCCAGGGCGGCGAGGAGCTTCTGCGCAGCGATCTGGCAGCCGTAGTAGATGATCAGCAGCGTGAGCAGTTCGGGCAGGCCACGGAACACCGTGGAGAAGGTGGTCGCCCAGGCCCGTGGCAGGCGCTTGCGTGAACGGGCGGCCAGTGCCACGACCAGGCCCAGCGGCAGGCCGATGGGCAGGCAGGCCAGGGCCAGCGACACGGTCACCAGGGCGCCGGCCAGCAGCGCCTGGCCCCAGCCACCGCTGGCGAAGGAGAGCAGGGAGAGTTGATCGAGCATGAATTCACCCTCAGGTTCGGCATGTTTGGGGCGCGCGGCGCCCCTTTCGCGACACAGATTCGCTGTACTCCCTGTGGGAGCGGCCTTGTATCGCGAAAGGGCTGCGCAGCAGCCCCAGATGCTTATCAGTCAACTGAATCAGTTGTAGATATCGAAGGCGAAGTACTTGCCAGCGATCTTCTGGTACGTGCCATTGGCCACGATCGCCGCCAGCGCCTCGTTCAAGCGGGTGCGCAGGGCTTCATCCTCCTTGCGCACGGCAATCGCCGCGTCGGCCTTGGTATTGGCGACATCCCCGAGGATCTTGCAGCAATCCTGGCCGTTCTTGCTCAACCAGTCATGCAGCGGGAACTTGTCGGCGATCACCCCGTCCAGGCGCCCGGCGGCGAGGTCGGCGTTGGCTTCGTCCATGGTCGGGTACAGCTTCACCTCGGCGCCAGCCTTGCCGTACACGTCCTCGGCGTAGATCGCCTGGGTGGAGGAGGACTGCGCGCCGACCGTGTAGCCCTTGAAGTCGGTCTGCGCGTCGCTGATCTTGCTGTCCTTGGCCACCGCCACGGTCAACGGAGTGCGGTAGTAATGGTCGGTGAAGGCGATCTTCTTGCGCCGCTCCTGGGTGTCGATCATTGAGGCGACCACAGCATCGTATTTGCGCGCCATCAGCGCCGGGATGATGCCTTCCCAATCCTGCGCCACCAGGGTGCATTCAACTTTCATCTGCTCGCACAGGGCATGGGTGATGTCGATGTCGAAGCCGTGCAACTGGTTATTGGCGTCGACGTAGTTGAAGGGCGGGTAGGCCCCCTCGGTGGCGAAGCGCAGGGTCTCGGCGCTGGCGTTGCCCGCCAGCCACAGGGCGCACGCACCCACCACAGCCATGGTTCTTTTCATCTCGCACCTCGGTCGTTGCACTCTTGCTATTGTTGTTTGCCCGCCGTGTAGCCGACGAACTCGTTATGTAGAGCGGCAGTTGCTTCCAAGCGTCTTTCAACATCCGGCCCCAGCACTTTGCAGACCTCGTTGACCATCAGGTGCACCCACGACAGCATCGTCGCGGTGGATTCCCAGAACAGGTTGAATTCGCTGGGGATGCGGAACACCTCGTCGGCGTTGGCATCGGCCCAGTCACAGAAGGTGTCGGTGACCAGCGTCACCGGGATGCCCAGCGCGCGCGCCTTCTGGCACAGCTGCAGGGCGTGGCGCGAGTAGCGGCGCGCCTCGAACACCACCAGCGCGCAGTGTTCCGGACGGCCCAGCAGCACTTCGCCGAAATGCCCGGCGCTGCCATCGACCAGTTGCACGCCGTCGCGCAGGTACTGCAGCAGGTGGCTCATGCACATGGCGATGCCGCGTTCGGTCTGGAACCCGGCGATGAATACCCGCGGCTTGTCGGCGAGGCGCCGGGCGACCTGTTGCCAGGCTTCGCCGCGGCTGTACTCGTGCACGCGCACCAGCGCGGCCATCTCCAGCTCCAGGCTGCCAGAGCGTTGGTCGTCCTCGGGTTGCTGGCGGAATTCCTGCAGGCGATCGCCTACCAGCCAGGGGCCGTCGCCCAGGTCGTTCTGCAGGTCCTGCTTGAGCGCCTTGAGGTGGGCATAACCGAGGGCGCGGCAGAACCGGCCGACGCTCGATTCGCTCACACCCAGCTTGCCGGCGATGCTCGCCGAGGTCTGGAACGGCAGCTCATGGAGGTTGGCGAGCATGTAGCTGGCGATCTGGCGGCCGGAAGCGGCTGCGGTGTGCAGGCTGCTTTCCAGGCGTTGCTTGATCGATTGGCTCATGGGCGGCTCCGGCTGATTTCTGGCGTGAGAGAGAAAATGGATGTTTTCTGTCATCAAGTCAATATTTGACAGATTGCTGTCATTGGCGGGAAAGTCTGTGTCGTTGCGCTGTAGCTATTCCAATTCCAAGAAAGGAGCTCCAGATGTCCTCACCGTCCACCGGCCCTGTCGTGCGCGTGCCTTTTACCGAGCTGCAGGCGCTGTTGCAGTCGATCTTCGAACGTCTAGGTTGCAGCGTGGCGGTGGCCGCCGTGCTTGCCCACAACTGCGCCAGCGCCCAGCGCGACGGCGCCCACAGCCATGGGGTGTTCCGTATTCCCGGTTATGTCTCGACCCTGGCCAGCGGCTGGGTCGATGGGCGCGCCGAGCCGCAGGTGACCGACCTGGCATCCGGCTATGTGCGGGTCGATGCCAAGGGTGGTTTCGCCCAGCCGGCGCTGGCGGCGGCTCGGCCACTGCTGGTGGAGAAGGCCCGGGCGGCGGGCATCGCGGTGCTGGCGATCCACAACTCCCACCATTTCGCCGCGCTGTGGCCGGATGTCGAGCCCTTCGCCGACGAAGGCCTGGTGGCCTTGAGCGTGGTCAACAGCATGACCTGCGTGGTGCCCCATGGCGCGCGCAAGCCGCTGTTCGGTACCAACCCTATCGCCTTTGCCGCGCCGTGCGCCGGGCATGACCCGATCGTCTTCGACATGGCCACCAGCGCCATGGCCCACGGCGATGTGCAGATCGCCGCCCGTGCCGGTGAGCCACTGCCGCCGGGTATCGGCGTGGATGCGGCCGGCCAGCCGACCACTGATCCCAAGGCGATTCTCGAGGGTGGCGCCTTGCTGCCATTCGGCGGGCACAAGGGCTCGGCGCTGTCGATGATGGTCGAGTTACTGGCGGCGGCGTTGACCGGGGGCCATTTCTCCTGGGAGTTCGACTGGGCCGGGCATCCGGGGGCGAAGACGCCGTGGACCGGGCAGTTGATCATCGTCATCGACCCGAGCAAGGCCGAGGGGGAGCGGTTTGCCCAGCGCAGCCGTGAGCTGGTGGAGCAGATGCAGGTGGCGGGGTTGACGCGCATGCCCGGGGAGCGGCGCTATCGGGAGCGCGAGGTGGCTGGGCGGGAAGGGGTGGCGTTGGGTGAGCGGGAGTGGAAGGCGTTGAAGGCGCTGAAGGCGCTGGTGGGGTGAGGTCGGCCTGATGGAGACCTCCAGGCG
>NZ_JAMSHW010000038.1:0-36988 GCF_023757525.1 Pseudomonas sp. MWU13-3659
TACCGAGGCGTCGAAGCTCACCGGGGTCTTGTGCAGCACAGCCCCCTCGGCCGGGAACAACCCGGCGCTCCAATGCACCAGGTTGACCACGTTGCAGTGCTCGACCATTACGCCCTTGGGCACGCCGGTGGAACCGGAGGTGTAGATCACGTAGGCCAGATGCTCCGAGGTCAGCCCAGCCACCCGCGGATTGCTCACCGGTAGCGCTGCCCAGCTCGGCTGATCAAGGTCGACCAGCGTCGTCGGCGAACCCACCAGATCCCGCGTCTTGCCCTGCACCAGCACCGCCCGAGGCTGGCTGTCGCCGAGCATGTGGCTGATGCGCTCGGCCGGGTAGTCCGGATCGACCGGCACATAGGCGCCGCCCGCCTTGAGGATGGCCAGCAGGCCAACCACCAGCGGCAGGCCTCGTTCGACACAGATCGCCACCCGATCATCGGGTTTTACCCCGAGCGCGATCAGGTGATGCGCCAGGCGGTTGGCCTGTTCATTGAGCTGGCGATAGCTCAGTTGCGTACCATCCACCTGCACGGCAATCGCTTCAGGCTGGCGCTCGGCCTGCCGTTCAAACAACGCATGCAGAGGCTGCGTCAGATCGTGGTCTCGTACGGTCGCGTTGCACGCCTGATGCAGATGCTCACGCTCTTCGGGCAACAGCACCGGCACTTGCAGCAGCGCTTGCCGAGGTTGCACATCCAGGCCTTCGGCCAGGGCCTGCAGCACCTGCCGCAGTTGCGCGCAAATCCGCGCGGCGCCCACCGACGCCGGGGCCATGGCCACCAGGCGCAACCTTTCGCCCATGTCGTCCACGCTCAGGCTCAGCGGGTAGTTGCTGCGTTCCTGGCCATCGAGGAACTCGACCCCTTCCCATTCCAGTCGTCGCGCCTCGTCTACTTCACTGCCGTGGCGGTAGTTGAGCATGGCGCTGAACAGCGGCGCCGGCGCGGCCACGCCGCTGCAACGCTGGGCCAGGGCCAGCGAGGCGTGCTCGTGCACCAGCAGCGCGCTGAGGCGTTGCTGGGCCTGGCGCACGGCCGCTTCGAGCGTCAGGCCTGCCAGGTCCAGGCGCAACGGCAAGGTGTTGATGAACATGCCCAGGGCACGTTCGGCGCCCTCGCCCGCTTCCAGGCGACCCAGCAGCACGGTGCCGAACACCACGCGATCAGTGCCGCTGACCGCGGCCAGCAGGCGCGCGTAGGCCAGGTGGAACAGGCTGGCGACGCTTATGCCCAGGCGTCTGGCCTGGTGTCGCAATTGCGTCGCCAGGGGCTCGTCCAGCCACAGCTGGGCTTCCTCGATACCCAGGCCATCGCCTTGCACATCGCTCAGGCCGAACGGCAGGGTCGGCTCGTCGATATCACCCAGTTGCGCGCGGAAGAACGCTTCGTGCTCGGCCTGGCTGACGCCTAGGCGCGCCTGGGCCACATAGTTGCGATACGGCACGGGCGCCTGAAGCGGTGCGCCGGTCCCTTGCAAGTAGCCCAGCAGCTCCTGGCCGATCACTTCCAGCGCGGTATGGTCGAGGACGATATGGTGGAACTGCAACAGCGCCTCGATGCGCTGATTGCCCGTGGCCGGACCATGCAGCAGGCGAATCAGCGGTGCCTGCCCGATGTCCAGGGCCTGCTCGTTCTGCACGTCGAGCGGCGCGAGCTGCAACGCAGCCTCGCGCCAGACCACCTGTACCGGCTGCGGCAAGCCATCCCACAGCACCGAGGTACGCAGCACGTCATGCCGGGCGATGGCTTGGCGCAGCGCGTCGGCAAATGCGTGCAGGCGCGCCGGGCTGTCGAAGGCGATGCGCGATTGCAGCACGTAGGGGTCGTGCTCCGGCGAACTGAGGTGGTGATAAAGGATCCCCTCCTGCAACGGCGCCAGTGGGTAGATGTCCTGCACGTTGGCCGCGCCACCCGGCACCGTGGCAACGATCCGCTCGATATCGGATTGTTCCAGCGTCACCAAGGGCAGCATGTCTGGCGTGATATGCGTGCAACCGGCCGGAATCAGGTTGGCCGGGGCCTGCACCTGACGGCTTTGGCCCAACGTGGCCGCCAGCGCCGCCACGGTCGGCTGGCCGAACAAGGTGCGCACATCGGCGTCCACGCCGGCCTGACGCAGGCGCGCGGTGAGGCTCACGGCCAGCAGCGAATGGCCGCCCAGTTCGAAGAAGTTGTCGTGACGGCCGACCTTTTCCACACCCAGCACTTCGGCCCAGATCGCCGCCATCGCAACCTCGGTCTCGCCCTCTGGCGCGGCATAGGCTTGCGGCGCCTGGAGCAACGGCTGCGGCAAAGCCTTGCGGTCGAGCTTGCCGTGAGGGGTCAGCGGCATCGCGTCCATGCGCGTGAAAGCCTGAGGCACCAGGTGTGCCGGCAGGCAGGATTGCAGGCCCTGGCGCAAGGTGTCGACATCGGCCGCTGCCGCCTCGGTGAACCAGGCCAGCAGGCGCTCATCGCGTACCAGCACCACGGCGTCGGCAACGCCCGGTTGGGCCTTCAGCGCCGCTTCGATCTCACCCAACTCCACCCGTACACCGCGAACCTTCACCTGGTCGTCGTTGCGCCCCTGATAATCCAGGGTGCCGTCGGCGTTCCAGCGCACCAGGTCACCGCTGCGGTACATCCGCGCGCCCGGTGCGTCACTGAACGGGTCGGCGAGGAAGCGTTCCTCGGTCAGGTCGGGACGGTCGAAGTAGCCGCGGGCGACCTGGGCGCCACCGATGTAGAGTTCACCGATCACCCCCACCGGCACTGGCTGGCGATGCGCGTCCAGCACATAGGTCCGCAGGTTGGCGATGGGTTTGCCGATATGCAGCGCCCCGCCTGGAATCAACGTACCGGCTGTCGCCACCACCGTGGTTTCGGTCGGGCCATAGTTGTTGACCAGGGCAAAGCCCGGGTCACGGTCAAATTGGCGCAGGCGGTCACCGCCCACCAGTAGCGTGCGCAGGGTCGGGTGCTGGCGCTCGCGGCGCAGGGCCTGCTCGGCCACCGGCGTGGGCAGGAAGCTGACCTGCAATGGCTGCTCCAGCCACCAGTCGAGCAGTTCGTCCACGTGCTCACCCGCAATATGAGCCGGTGGCAAGTGCAGCACTGACCCGCTGCACAGCGCCGGCCAGGCCTCGAAAGCCATGGCGTCGAAGCCGAAGCCGGCGACGCTGGAGGTATGGCTGCCCGCCTGCAAGGCAAAGGCTTCGCGGTGCCAGTGCAGCAGGTTGGCCAGCGTGTGGTGCTCGACCATCACGCCCTTGGGCTGGCCGGTGGAGCCCGAGGTGTAGATCACATAGGCCAGCTGACGGTCGTCCAGCCCTGCCACAACGGGGTTGCTGTCCTGCTCATTGCGCCAGGCGCCGCCATCCAGATTGACGGCCGACACCTCGCCCACCAACGCGGCGGTGGTCGACTCGACCAATACCAGCGCTGGCCTGCTATCGCTCAGCAGATGGGCGATACGGTCGGCCGGATAGCCCGGGTCGACCGGCACATAGGCGGCTCCGGCCTTGAGCGCGGCGAGCATGGCCACCAAACGTTGCGGACCTCGTTCAAGGCACAGCGCCACCCGGTCGCCACGGGCGACGCCGTGCTTGATCAGATAATGCGCCAGGCGGTTGGCGCGCTGGTTCAGCTCGCCGTAGCGCATCTGCCGCTCACCCTGCACCACCGCCAACGCCTCTGGCGTCGCCACGGCACAGGCCTCGACCAGCGCGTGCACGGTCTGCTCCTGGGGATAGACCTTGGCGGTGGCGTTGAAGTCCACCAACACCTGGTGCAAAGCCTTGTCATCGAGCATCGGCACCTGGTCGAGTGCCTGCCCTGGGGCGTGCTCCAGCGCCTGTACCAGGCGGGCCAGCACATTGACCATCCCGGTCGCGACCAGCGCGGCATCGATGCCTTCGACAGCCAGCACGCTCAGGCTGAAGCCCTCGCCCAGGTCATCCACGCTCAAGGTCAGCGGGTAGTTGCTGCGCTCCTCGCCGCCCAGCAGCCGCACGCCCCGCCAGATGCCCTCGCCGTCGCGAGCGGCTTCACCGGCGCTGTGGCGATAGTTGAGCAAGGCGCTGAACAGCGGCGCCGAGGCCGCCACGCCGCTGCAACGCTGGGCCAGCGCCAACGGCGCGTGCTCATGGCCAAGCAGCGCCGACAGGCGCTGGTGGGTGGCCTGCAACGCCTGTTCCAACGGTTGCGAGGTCTCCACCCGCAGCGGCAGGGTGTTGATGAACATGCCCAGCGCCCGGTCGGCGCCTTCGCCGCCTTGCAGGCGGCCCATCAGCACGGTGCCGAACACCACGTCATGCCGCCCGGCCAGCACGCCCACCACGCGGGCCCAGGCCAGGTGCACCAGGCTGGCGGCGCTGACACCGCGTGCGCGGGATTGCACGCGCAGCGCCGTGGCCAAAGCAGGCTCCAGGGTCAACCCGGCGTGTTCGATGCGACCGCCGTCGCCCTGTACATCGACCAGGCCGAACGGCAGGGTCGGCTCGTCGATATCGCCGAGCTGCTCACGGAAGAACGCCTCATGGCTGGCCGCCTCATCAGCGAGGCACACCTGGGCGACGTAGTTGCGATACGGCACTGCGGCCGGCAAGGCCGCGCACCGGCCGTCGAGCACTGCCTGCATTTCCTCGCCGACCACAGCCATGGCCGCGTGGTCCAGGGTCAGGTGGTGGAACTGCAGGATCGCCACCCATTCGCCGTGGCGTGGATCCTCGGCATAGACCAGCCGCAACAACGGTGCCTGCGACAGGTCCAGACGTTGCTGGCGGGCATCGAAGCGTGCTTGCAGCTGCTCGATCACCGCCTCTTCGCCCAGCCCGCTGACCGCTACAGTATCCAGCCCGGCCTCGCGCCAGACCACCTGCACCGGCTGTACCAGCCCCTCCCACACCACCGACGTGCGCAGGATGTCATGCCGCGCGATGACCTGTTGCAGGGCCTTGGCCCAGGTCTGCAAGCGCGCCAGGCTGTCGAACGCCAACCGCGATTGCAGCAGGTAGGGGTCGCCCTGCTCGGCGCTCAGGTGGTGGTAGAGAATCCCTTCCTGCAACGGCGCCAGCGGGTAGATTTCCTGCACGTTGGCCGCGCCACCGGGCACCGTGGCGACGATGCGGTCGATACTGGCCTGGTCGAGGTCGATCAGGCTGAGCATGTCCGGGGTGATGTGGGTTGCGCCCAACGGCACGCGGTTGCCTGGCACTTCCACTTCGCGACCGCTGCCCACGGCAGCAGCCAGAGCGGCCAGGGTCGGTTGGGCGAACAGCACGCGCACGTCGGCCGTGAGGCCGGCCTTGCGCATGCGCTCGATCAGGCTCACCGCCAGCAACGAGTGGCCACCCAGCTCGAAAAAGTGATCGTGACGCCCGACCTGCTCGACCTTGAGCAGTTCGGCCCAGATTGCCGCCAGTGCGGTTTCCACCTCGCCCTGTGGTGCCTCGAAGCCGCGGCGGATCACGTCTTCGTTACCCGGCTGCGGCAGCACTCGGCGGTCAAGCTTGCCGTTGGCGGTCAGCGGCAGTGCGTCAAGTTGCACATAAGCTGACGGCAGCATGTAGTCCGGCAGCTGGCCTTGCAGGTGCTGGTGCAGTTCGGCGATGGCCTGTTGGCCGGTGAAGTAGGCCACCAGGCGCTTGTCGCCCGGGCTGTCCTCGCGCAGCACCACGGCCACGTCACGGATACCCGCGCACGCCGCCAGGCGCGCTTCGATCTCACCCAGCTCGATCCGGAAGCCACGCAGCTTGACCTGCTGGTCGGCGCGACCCAGGTAGCGCAAGGTGCCGTCGGCCTGCCAGCAGGCCAGGTCACCGCTGCGGTACATGGTCCCGCCGTTGAACGGGTCGGCCAGGAAACGCTCGGCGGTCAGTTCCGGCTGGCCCAGGTAGCCCAGGGCCACGCCATCGCCAGCGATGTACAACTCACCCACCGCACCTACCGGCAGCAACTGCCGGCGAGCATCGAGCACATAGCAACGGGCGTTGCCGATTGGTTTGCCAATCGGGATGCTGCCCTCGCCCACGCTGACGATCTCGTGGGTGGTGCTGAAGGTGGTGGCTTCGGTCGGGCCGTAGCCGTTGAGCAGGTGCTGCGGCGCGCCGTCACGCAGTACGCGGGCAATCACCGCAGGGTCCAGCACATCGCCGCCGACCATCAGGTAGCGCAGCCTGCGGAACGCCGGTAGCAGGTCGTCGGCGAACTGGTGGAACAGCCCCGCCGTCAACCACAGCACGGTCACGCCGTGGGTCAGCAGCGCGTCGCCGAGGGCCTGGCGCGACAGCACCTGGTCCTGGTCGATCACCACCACCGCGCCGCCGTTGAGCAACGGTGCCCACACTTCCAGGGTGCTGGCATCGAACGCCGGGTTGGAGGCGAACGCCACCCGGTCCTGGTTATTGAAGTCGGCGAAGCCATTGTTGATGGCCAAACGCACGATGGCCCGGTGCGGCACCTGCACCCCTTTCGGCGTGCCGGTGGAGCCGGAGGTGTACATGATGTACGCGGCGCTGCCGGCGTCCAACGCCAGGTTCAGGGGCTCGCTCGCATAACGATCCAGGTCGAGCCGGTCCAGTTCGACCCGACGCCCGCCCTCGATCTGCGGCTGATCGCTGTGGGTCAGCAACACCACGGCCTGGCTGTCCGCGACCATGAATGCCTGACGCTCGACCGGCGCATTGCCATCCAATGGCACGAACACCGCCGCGCATTTGCTCACGGCCAGCTGGGCCGCCAGCAGGTCGAAGGACCGTGGCAGCAGCAAGGCCACCCGGTCGCCGGGTTGTACGCCAATCTCAACCAGGCAACGGGCCAGGCGATTGGCCTGGGCCTCGAGCTGGGCATAGCTCCAGCGCTGCTGCCCGTGCACCACCGCCAACACCTGCGGCGTGCGCAAGGCATGGTCTTCGAACAGCCGGTGCACCGGCTGGGCACGAGGATAATCACGTACCGTGGCATTGAACTGATGCAGCAGGCGATCACGCTCGGCTGCCGGTACGCCATGCAGACTGTGCAAGGCGCTCGAAGGCGCCTGTTCAAGCGCCGTGACCACCTGTTCCAGGGCCAGGTGCAGCAACTGGCAGACTTGGTCACCCGCCACCGGCGCCACCGCCTGAACCGTCAAGCGGAACTCGCTGCCGAAGTCATCGACACTGACCACCAAGGGGTAGTTGCTGCGCTCCTGCGCCTCCAGCAACTCGATGCCTTGCCACACAGGCCCCTGGGCCGCCTGCCCCGCGCTGTGGCGGTAGTTCAGCAGGCTGGTAAACAACGCCTGCGAGGCCGGCACGCCACTGCAGCGCTGGGCCAGCGCCAGCGACGCCTGTTCATGGGCCAGCAGGTGCGCCAGGCGTTCATGGGTCAGGCGCACGCCATCGGCCACGCCGCCGGCACCGACGCTGACCCGCAGCGGCAAGGTGTTGATGAACATGCCCAGCGCCCGGTCGGCGCCCTCGCCACCTTGCAGGCGGCCGAGCAGCACGGTGCCGAACACCACCTCTTCGCGGCCGGACAACTGCGCCAGCACCTGGCCCCAGGCCTGGTGCACCAGGCTGGCGACACTGACACCCAGCGCCCTGGCCTGCTCGCGCAGGCGTGCGGCCAGCGTCGATGCCACAGGCAGGCGGCTGTCGCTCACCGGCCGGTTGCCGACCGTGGCCTCGCGCAGGCCGTACACTTCGGTCGGCTCGTCGATATCGCCCAACAACTCGCGGAATACCGCTTCGTCGCCCTCGCGGTCCGCGCCCAGTCGCGCCTGGGCGACGTAATTGCGGTAGGCAATGCTCGGTGGAAAATCCTCCCGCCCCTGCAGCAGGGCCCCGACCTCGGCCACCAGCTGCTCAACAGCCGTGTGGTCGAGCAGGATGTGGTGCAGCAGCAGGATGGCCTCCAAGCGGCCGCCCTCGACACGACTGCTCAGGCGCATCAGCGGCGCGCGCCCCAGATCCGGGCGCGGCACCTCCAGCGCCGGGCTCAGCCGCAGCGGCGCCTCGCGCCAGACCACCTGCACGGTTTCCTCCAGGCCCTGCCAGTGCAAGCTGGTGCGCAGGATGTCGTGGCGGGCGATGACCCGGTTCAACGCCGCCAGGAATGCGTCCAGCTCGGCCTGCCCGGCGAAGGCGAAGCGCGCCTGCACCACGTACGGGTCGGCGCCTTCGCTGGCCAGATGGTGGTAGAGGATGCCCTGTTGCAGCGGGGCCAGGCCGTAGATGTCCTGAACATTGGCCACACCACCTGGGATTTGCATCAGCAGCGTGTCGATGGCGTTCTGGTCGAGGCTGGCCAGGGGCAGCATGGCCGGAGTGATGCGTGCGCAGTTCGCGGGGATGAGGTTGTCCGGCACCATGACCGGCGCCTGCCCGCCCACGGCGGCGGCCAGCGTTGTCACGGTGGGCCGGCCGAACAGGACGCGCACATCGGCATTCAACGCCTGCTGGCGCATGCGCTCCACCAGCCGCACCGCCAGCAGCGAATGCCCACCCAGCTCGAAGAAATTGTCATGTCGCCCTATGCGTTCCACACCCAGCAGTTCCGACCAGATGGCCGCCAGCCGTTGCTCGGCCTCGCCCACCGGCGCCTCGTACTGTCGCGTTTGTGCCTCCGGTGCCGGCAATGCCTTGCGGTCGAGCTTGCCGTTGGGGGACAGCGGCATGGCATCGAGATGCATGAACAGTGCGGGCACCATGTACTCCGGCACCTGCTCCAGCAGTGCCTCACGCAGGTATTCGGCGGGGTGCTCCACGCCGCAGTAGTAGGCCACCAGGCGCGGGCCGCTGTGCGGATGCGTGTGCACCAGCACCAGCGCATCGCGCACACCGGCGACGGCATTCAGGGCACTCTCGATCTCGCCGGGCTCGATACGCAAACCGTGCAGTTTGATCTGCTGGTCGGTGCGGCCAAGGAACTCGAGGACGCCGTCCTCGCGCTGGCGCACCAGGTCGCCACTGCGGTACAGGCGTTCGCCCAGGACGAACGGGCTGGCGATGAAGCGCTCGGCCTGCTGCTCCGGCAAACCGAGGTAACCGCGCGTCACCCCGGCTCCCCCAATATGCAGGTGCCCGGCGACGCCCCAGGGCAATGGCTGGTCGGCACTGTCCAGTACGTACAGCCGGGTGTTGTCGATCGGCCGGCCGATCGGCAGCGGGCCGGGTGGCAGCGGATCCCGAGGTTCCAGGGTCCACACGCTGCAGTCCACCGTGGTTTCGGTCGGGCCGTAGACGTTGTGCAAGCGCGCCTGCGGCAGGCGCTCGCGCACCAGGCGGGCCAGCGCCTCGGTCAGCTCGCCGCCGCCACAGACGATATCGGTGAGGGAAGCACAACGCGCGCTGCCCGGATGTTCGAGGAATTGCTGCAGCAGCGCCGGCACGAACTGCACCACGCCGACTTGCTGCCGTTCGATCAACCCGACCAGGTACTGTGGATCGCGCTGCCCGTCCGGGCGCGCCAGCACCAGGCGCAGCCCAGAGCAAAGCGGCCAGAACAGCTCCCACACCGAGGCATCGAAGCTCACCGGGGTCTTGTGCAGTACCGTGCCTTCGGCCGGGAACAACCCGGCGCTCCAGTGCACCAGGTTGACCACGTTGCGGTGCTCGACCATCACCCCCTTGGGCGCACCGGTGGAGCCGGAGGTGTAGATCACGTAGGCCAGGTGGCGCGGCGTCAGCTCAGGCACCAGGGGATTGTGCCCAGGCAATGCGCCCCAGGTCGGCTGATCGAGGTCGACCCTTGGTGCCTCGGTGGTACCTGGAATGTCACGCGTGGCAGCGTGCACCAGCACCGCGACCGGCGCGCTGTCGCCCAGCATGTGGCGGATGCGCTCGCCCGGATAGGCCGGGTCGACCGGCACGTAGGCGCCGCCGGCCTTGAGGATTGCCAGCAAGCCGACCAGCAGGGACGGCCCGCGCTCGACACAGATCGCCACACGGTCGTCCACCTTCACCCCCAGCCCGATCAGGTGGTGGGCCAGGCGGTTGGCCTGCTCGTTGAGCTGGCCATAAGTCAGTTGCCCGTCTTCGGCCTGGACCGCGATGGCCTGCGGGTGTGCCTGGGCCCGGCGCTCGAACAGCGCGTGCAGCGGCAGGTCCAGGTCATGGGCCACCGCCGTGGCATTGCAGTCCGCCACCAAGTGCTGGCGCTCCCCGGGTGTCAGCACGGGCAGGCGCAGCAAGGGCAAGTCCGGCTCGTGTTCGAGCGCCTCGACCAGGCCTTCGAAGACCTGCCCCAACTGCTCGCACAGACGCTCTGCGCCCCAGGCGGCGAGTGCCTGGACGGTCAG
Source organism: Pseudomonas sp. MWU13-3659 (assembly GCF_023757525.1). Lineage (NCBI taxonomy): Bacteria > Pseudomonadati > Pseudomonadota > Gammaproteobacteria > Pseudomonadales > Pseudomonadaceae > Pseudomonas > Pseudomonas sp. MWU13-3659. The sequence goes on from NZ_JAMSHW010000038.1 coordinate 10,258, forward strand.
GCGCAGGTCATCACCCAGATCATCGACCGCCAGGCTCAACGGGTAGTTGGTCCGCTCCTCGGCACCCACTACATCAATGCCCGGCGCCACCGCGATCACTTCGTCGGCATCGCCTGCGGCACTGTGCCGGTAGTTGAGCATGCTGTTGAACAGCGGCGTCGGCGCGACCACGCCGCTGCAGCGCTGCGCCAGGGCCAGCGGCGCCTGCTCGTGGCCCAGCAGGGCGGTGAGCAGGCGGTGGGTGGCCAGCAACCCTTCGCGTACCCCCTGTCCGCCCAGGTCGACGCGCAACGGCAAGGTATTGATGAACATCCCCAGCGCCTGCTCGCTGCCCTCGCCCGCCGCCATGCGCCCGAGCAGCACGCTGCCGAACACCACCGACTCACGCCCGGACAGCGCCCCGAGCAGTCGTGCCAGCCCCAAATGCATGACACTGGCCGGGCTCACGCCCAGAAGGCGCGCCTGGGTACGCAGACGGTGGCTGAGCGCAGGCGCCAGGGTCAGCCGTGCCTCTTCCATCGGCTGGTCGCCCACTTCGTGTACCGCGAAGGCCAGGGTCGGCTCATCGATGTCCGCCAGCATCGCCCGGAAGAACCCTTCATGGGCCTGTTCATCGCGGGCCAGACGGGTCCTGGCCAGCAGGTCGCGAAACGGTACGGGGGCCGGCAGTTGCTCGCCTTCACCGGCCAGGCGGGCCTGGATCTCCCGGCGCACGATGTCCAGCCCGGTGTGGTCCATCACCGTGTGGTGGAACAACAACAGCGCCACCACCTGCCCGCCCTGCTCGACCGCGTGCACCAGCCGCAGCAGCGGCGCCTGGCCAAGGTCCATGCGGTAGTGGCTGGCGTCATGGCGGGCGCGCAGTTGGGCCAGTGCGTTCCCCTGCCCCACGCAGTCGACCCGCTCGCTGCTGAGCGGCGCCCGGCGCCAGACCACTTGCAACGGCTCGTCCAGGCGCTCCCAGACCAATGCCGTGCGCAGGATGTCGTGGCGCTGGATCACCCAATCCAGCGCCTCGGCGAACGCTTCAAGGTGTGCTTCGCTGGCCAGGCGCAACTGCGCCTGCAGGATGTACGGGTCGCCATCGTGGCTGGCGAGATGGTGGTAGAGCATGCCCTCCTGCAAGGGGGCCAGGGGGTAGATGTCCTGTACGTTGGCCGCGCCGCCCGGCACCGTGGCGACGATGCGGTCGATGGCCACCTGGTCGAGGTCGACCAGCGGCAGCATGGCCGGAGTAATGCGCAGCGCCGGGCTCAGCCAGTCGTTGTCCTGCTCGGCGAGCATCTCCAGCAGGGCCTGCTTGTGCGCCGCCAGGGCGTCCCACAGGTCGTCGTCGAGGGCATCGTCATCGCCATCGACGATCAGGTCGGCCTCCTCGCGCTGGAGCCTGATCGCACGGGTGGAGAGCGCTGCCATGAGTTCGCTGAAGAGCATCGGTAAGCATCCTGCTTTGCCAGTCGGAAATGCTCGGAACGCTAATGGATCGGGGGTGGCTGGGATGACATGGGAAGGGGGGACAAAGGCCCGACCTGCCTGGGCGCCTTGCGGCGCATCGCGGCTGAAGCCGCTCCTACAATCGTAGGCACAGGGCTTACGACCTTGGCCTGCCAGGTATGTGTAGGAGCGGATTCACCCGCGATGCGCCGCGCGGGCGGCGCTCGATCTCATCGGCGCTGCAACGTTCTCGACAAACACCAGCGAGGCCTGCCGCTCAGAGCGCGTTGACCGCCAGCAACTGCGTCAACACATCGGCCAGCGCCTTGACCATCACATCCGCAGTCGGCCGATGCACGATCACGATCTCGTAGCTGTCGACCTCCGGCAGCCCCTGCGCGCTGCCCAGCACCCGATGGTCGGCGGTTGCCGCCCGTGGCGGCAGCAAACTGATGCCCATGCCATCGGCCACCGCGGCCTGGATGCCACTGAGGCTCGAACTGGTGAAGCTGATGCGCCAACGCCGCCCCATGCCCTCGATCGCGCTGATCATGTCGTCGCGGTAAAGGCCCCGTGGCGGAAAGGTCACCAGGGGCACCGGGTCGAAGTCGAAAGAAGGCGACTGCGCGCTGTCGATCCACTGCAGCCGCTCAGGCCAGCAAGCCACGCCTTCCCGGCTGTTGCGTCGCTGCTTGAGCAGCACCAGGTCCAGTTCGCCATTGTCATAGGCCTGGCTCAGGTCGCGGCACAGGCCGCTGGTGACTTCCAGCTTGACCTGCGGGTGGCACCGGCTGAACGCCGCCAAGGCGTTGGTGGTACGCCCACCGACGAAATCCTCGGGCACACCGAGGCGCACGGTGACACCGACCATCGCCCCGGCCAGGGCCTCGAGCATCTGGTCGTTCAAGGCCAGCATATGGCGGGCGTAACCCAGCAAGGTCTGGCCGGCATCGGTGGGCAATACGTCGCGATTGCCACGTACCAGCAAGCGATGCCCGACCATGTCCTCCAGGCGCCGGACCTTCTGGCTGATGGTGGACTGGGTGGAGTGCAGGCGCGCGGCTGCGGTGGTGAAGCTGCCACAATCGGCGACCACGACGATGGCGCGGAGCAGATCGAGGTCGAACAGGGCTCTATTCGGCTTTGCGCTGATGGACATTCAAGTATTCGATTTGTGAATGGCAAAGCGAATTTCTACCATGCCCCTTGTCGCTCGACAACCATAGGAGCCCGCTCGCTGGCGAAGCAGGCAACAGGTTGGCTGGCACCGGCTTGTCGCACAAATACCCCGTGGGAGAAGGTTCACTCCACCGCCTCGAACGGCAGCCCCACATAGTTCTCGGCAATGTTCACCAAACCCGCCGGCGAACTCAGGAAGTACTCGCGATCAGCCTCCTGCATCTTGCGGTCCCAGTCATCCTGCTGGTCGCCAAAGTCATGCAATAGCTGGGTCATGAACCAGCTGAAGCGCTCGCCTTTCCACACCCGACGCAAAGCCAAGGGGGAATACTGGGCCAGCAGGTCGGTACGCCCTTCGCGATACACCCTGACCAGGATCCGATACAGGTAATTGACATCCGAGGCCGCAAGGTTCAGCCCCTTGGCCCCTGTGGGCGGGACGATATGGGCAGCATCGCCGACCAGGAACAGCCGGCCATGCTGCATGGGTTCGACCACCTGGCTGCGCAACGGCGCGATGCTCTTCTCCAGCGCAGGGCCCGTCACCAGGCGCGCCGCCACTTCTTGCGGCAAACGTGCCTTGAGTTCATCCCAGAACCGCGAGTCCGGCCAGTCCTCCACCCGTTCCTCAAGCGGAACCTGCAAGTAATAGCGGCTGCGGGTATGGGAGCGTTGGCTGCACAATACGAAGCCACGGTCATGCTGGGCATAGATCAGCTCGTGACTGATGGGCGGCGTATCGGCCAGCAACCCCAGCCAACCGAACGGGTAGACCCGCTCGTACACCTTGAGTACGCCTGCCGGAATACTCTGCCGGGAGACGCCGTGAAAACCGTCGCAACCGGCGATGTAGTCACAGTCGACTCGCTGCACAAGACCGTCCTTCTCGAATGTCAGGTACGGCCGTGTCGTATCGATGCCATGGGGCTGCACCGCGCCGGCTGAATAGATGATCGGCGCGCCGCTCTGTTCGCGGGCTTGCATCAGGTCGCGGGTCACCTCGGTCTGGCCGTACACCATGACCGTCTTGCCAGCTGTCAGCGCCTTGAGATCCAGGCGCTGCCGACGACCGCCGACCACCAGTTCGACCCCCTCGTGGACAAGACCTTCGCGGTCCATGCGCGCCGCCACGCCCGCCTCGCGCAGCAGGTCTACGGTACCCTGCTCCAGCACACCGGCTCGAATTCGCCCAAGCACGTAGTCCGGCGCCTGGCGCTCGACGATCAGCGTGTCGATACCGGCCCTGTGCAGCAGTTGACCGAGCAGCAGGCCGGAAGGGCCCGCACCGATGATTGCAACCTGAGTTTTCATTGTTGTTTTCTCTTTCTGGTGATGCCGGCCTATTACTGGCAGCGTCCGGGCATCTGCTGTTAAGGTTTACCTCCGCATTTTTAATGGCAAAAGATCGGTAAAAAGTGTGATTTCCAGTTTGAAAACTGCACTTTTGCGAAAAACGTTCGATTAACGAACAGGCCCTCCATGCTGACAGCCCTTCCTGGCATCCCGCTGTTCCAACTGTATGGCGAAAGCCACACGCGGCTCGACACCGACCTGCTGCACTGCGAGTCGATCTGCGCGCGCAGCCGTCTGCACCACTGGGAAATCAAGCCGCACCGCCACGCCGAGCTGCTGCAGCTGCTTTACGTGCAACGGGGCGAGGCGCAAGTGGAAATAGAGGGCACGCGCAGCGTCATTCGCCAACCGGCCATCCAGGTGGTTCCCCCCCTGACTGTCCATGGCTTTCGCTTCAACGAGCAAATCCAGGGCCATGTACTGACCTTTGGTGCAACACGGGTGGCCGAGCTTGAACAGCGCCTCGGCAGCCCACTCAGCGTACTGGCAGCGCCGCGCTGTTATCCGCTGGGCCAGGCGCATCGGCGCCTGCACACCCTGATCGACGCCCTGCAACAGGAGTACCAGGGCAATGCCCCGGCACGGGCTGCGATGCTGCAGGCGTTGGTCACCACGCTGATGGTCTGGATCAGCCGCCAGCAACACGACCAGCCACCGCGCAATCGAAGCGAGCGCGACCGCCAATTGCTCAGGCTGTATCAGCGCCAGGTCGAAGCGCACTACCGCGAGCATCTGCCTGTCGATACTTTCGCCGCCCGCCTGGGTATCACCAGCGCACAACTCAACCAGCTGTGCCGTGAATTGACGGGCCAGAGCGCGTTGCAGGTCATTCACCAGCGCCTGCTGCTCGAAGCCCGGCGCAACCTGGTGTACACCCGCATGAGCATCGGGCAGCTGTCGGACAACCTGGGGTTCAGCGACCCGACCTACTTCGCCCGTTTCTTCAAGCGCCTGAGCGGGCAGACCCCCAACGGTTTCCGACGCTCGGCACCCTGCGCATGAGCGCACGGGCCGCGCAAACCCGCGTGGTTGCAATTCACGCCGGGCTGTCCCAAGCTCTGCCCTCTCCTATGCCGCAGAACGTCCGATGCCCAGACGCCAGCTCATCCTGATCACCCTGCTGCTCCTGATCCTGGTGCCAGGCGTGCTCGTCTATTGGTGGCATACACCGCAACCCACGCCGCCCAGCGTGCCCCCGCACAGCTACGCCAAGGCCCTGCGCCAGGCCCATGACGGCCAGCCAGGCGCCGCGCGCGTGCTGTACCAGCAGTTGCAACGTGACGACCTGGCGCCGATCCGCCGTGCCGCGCTGTACGCCGAACTGCCCAATTATCCCTCGCCCCAGGCGCTGAAGCTGGCCCAGCAGGATCTCGAACACGGCGACCCCATGGTCCGCCGTGCAGCCATCGCCAGCATCCGCCGATTGCTGCCGGCGGCCCAACGCAGCCTGGTGCTCGGGCCGCTGTTGGAGGATGACGAGCAAAGTGTGCGCTTCGCCGCGGTCGATGCCCTGCTCGGTCTCGACCCGGATGCCATCGGTCTGTATTTCGGCCCACTGCAGGATGCGCTGGAACAGTACGAGCAGATACTGGAGCAGCAGCCCGACGATGCTGGCGCACAGGTTCACCTGGCCAGGCTGTACATGCATGAGCAAGCCTTCGAACCTGCAACCCGAGCCTTGCAACGCAGTCTCAGCCTGGCACCCGAGGGGTTGGATGCCCTGGCCACCCAGGTGCGCCTGCTTGAACGGCAGGGCCAGCATGACGCCTCGCGCCAGGTGCTGGCCAAAGCCCTGGCGTTGCGCCCGGAGTCGGCGTTTCTGCAGTATGAATTGGGTCTGTGGCTAACACGTCACGAACAGCAAGAATATGCCCTGCTCGCGCTCGCCAGGGCCGTGGAGCTGGAACCGGACAACAGCGACTACCGCTATACCCTCGCCATCACCCTGCATCAGCTGGAGCAAGTGGATGCCGCACAGAAGCAGTTGGAGGCCGTTCTCAACCACGAACCGGCCAATCGTCGAGCGCGGATCCTGCTGATCCAGTACTGGAAAGAAACCGGCCAGTTGCAGAACGTCCAGGTGCTGCTCGCCGAACTGGAGCGACAGAACCCAGACGACCCTTACCTGCAGCAGGGCCTCTGAAGACGAATGGGCAGAACCAGGTTCACTCCTGCAGGATGCGGTGAACCTGCCCGACCAGGGTCTCCAGCGAAAACGGCTTGAACAGCAAGGCGGTACCCGGCTCGTCGAGCAGGGTTTGCTCCACGGGGTGATCAGTGAATCCGGTAATGAACAGGATCTTCTGCTCCGGCTTGATCAGACGCAATGCCCTGGCGACCTGACTACCACTGAAGCCTCCTGGCAAACCGATATCGGTGATCACCAGATCGAACGGCCCGGCATCACGGAATTGCCCCAATGCCGCGTTGGCGTCGGTCACATCGCACACCTCGAAGCCACGCTCTACCAGCACTTCCTTCATCAAATTGCGCAGATTGACTTCATCATCGACCAACAGCACACGCTCGCCCAGCCCTTGCCCAGTCTCCCGTGGCAGCAGCTCGGGCAGCGTACCCTGGAACCTTGGGAACATCAGCACCACCCGCATGCCTTGGTCCTTGATCGACTCGACCCAGGCCTGCCCCCCTGACTGGCGGACGAAACCATGGACCATGGGCAAGCCGAGCCCAGCCCCCTGGCCCAGTGGTTTGGTCGTGAAAAACGGTTCGAAGGCGCGCTCCAGGTCCTCTTGCGACATACCGTGGCCATCATCTTCTACCTGGATCAACACATAATCGCCAGCCGGGACCCCGGCCAGCCCTTCCGTGGGAACGACAAGTCTTTCATTGACGGTACGAATCGATACGTTGCCACGGCCCAGGCAAGCATCACGCGCATTGGCGCACAGATGCAGTAGCGCATTTCGCAATTGGTCAGGGTCGAGCTGGACGGGCCACGGGGCTACGTCGAGCTGCCAGTTCAGGTTCATCTGACCGCCCAGGGCCTGTTGCAAGACCGACTGAGCCTCGCGCAGCACACGATTGACATCTATCGCCACCGGAGAAAGTGGCTGGCTGCGAGCAAACGCCAGTAGGTTATGGGTCAGGCCTATGGCGCGCTCGGCGCATTCGCGGGCCATTCGCACGTAGCTGTCCAACCGCTCCAGACGCCCTTGGGCGATACGTCGATCCAGCAGTTCGAGACTGCTGCCAACCCCGGACAGCACGTTGTTCATCTCATGCGCCAGGCCTCCGGCCACGCTGACCACCGCCTCCATGCGCTGGCTATCACGCAAGGCCGCCTCGGCAAGGCGTTGGACGGCCTGCCGCTCATGGGTGATATCTCGCCCCACGAGAATCGGGAACTCCTGACCGGGTGTCGCGCTCCAGCGGAACCAGCAGTAATGGCCTTCACGGTGGCGCATCCGGGCTTCGAAGGCGTTCGTGACAATCCCCTGCTCAAGTGCCATGAGCGCCAACTGCACCTCGCTGCGATCAGTTGGGTGGAACAGCTCGAGCAAGGGTCCCTCGACCTGCGCTGCCTGCTCCCAGCCCAGCAACCGGGACCAGGCAGGGTTGGCCGTGCGCAAGCACAGCTTCCGGTCGAGTATCAGCATCACATCCGGAGACAATTGCCAGGTGTGTTCAGTATCGGCCAGGTAGTGCGCCAGTTGCCTTTCGAAGGTCTGCGCCAGATCGCGCCATTCGCGCGTGCTCTGCACGCTCGCCGTAGTGTCGAGCAACGTGTGCAGAAAACCGGCGACCGCCCCCTGATCGTCGCGGATCGGCGAATAACTGCAAGTGAACCACGCCTGTGTTTCCTTGCCGCCACGCAACACTGTCAGCGCTGTGTCCTCCACCAGACTGCCTTGGCCTTCCAGGGCTTTGAACACAACGCTCCCCATATGGTCCCAGGCGTTGTGCCAAATCTGGTCGAAGCTAACGCCCTGAGCGGCGCTTTTCTGCCCCAACAACGCCAGGTAGGCATCGTTGTGGATCACCGTCAGATCCGCCCCCCACACCAATGCCTTGGGGAAAGGTGAAAGCAACAACATGTCGACGGCGATACGCAAGGTCGGTGGCCACTGCGTCACAGGCCCCAGCGGCGTGCGGCCCCAGTCGAAACGGGTAATCGCTTCGCTCATCCGCGCCGCGACCGGGGACGCGGGCGCCAGATGTATCACCTGGATGCCTCCGGGCAGAGGCGATGCGTCAGCGGCCAATATCTTCATTCCACAGTTGCGGCTTTTCCGCGATGAACTGCTGCATCAAGGTGCGACAGGTGTGGTCGTGGCGAACGTCGAGCGCCACGCCTCGGCTTTTGAGCAGTTGCTCCTCGCCCAGGAATGTTTCGTTCTCACCGATGACCACGCGCTTGATGCCGTAAAGAAGAATCGCGCCACTGCACATGGCGCAGGGCGACAGGGTGGTGTAGAGGGTCGCCTCCTGGTAGACACTGGCCGGCTGGCGCCCGGCATTTTCCAGGGCGTCCATTTCTCCATGGAGGATGGCGCTGCCATTCTGCACCCGACGATTGTGCCCCCGGCCGATGATCTTGCCCTTGTGCACCAGCACCGAGCCGATGGGGATCCCCCCTTCATCCAGCCCCTTGCGCGCTTCGTCGATGGCCGCCTGCATGAATGCGAAGGTGTCCTGTTCCATGGTATCGCCCCGAGCTGCGTCTGATGTGCAGCAGCCTAGCACAGCGTCGGGTCGCCATGGCGCCTTGCCAATCGACAGCTATGCTCAATAGGCTTTTCTTTTGCCGGTTAATGATTCTCACTGGGCTCAACGGGCATGCGAACATGAACAAGAAGATCCTGATCGTGCTGACCAATACCGCCAAGTACCCCGATCTCAAGCGGGCCACAGGGTTGTGGCTGGGTGAGGCCGTGCACTTCGTCGACAAGGTGCAACAGGCCGGCTACACGGTCGACTACGTCAGCCCGGCGGGTGGCTATGTGCCCATCGACCCGCACAGCCTGCAGATGGCACCGGAGCTGGACTGGCAGTGGTACAACGACAAGGCCTTCATGAACCGCCTGGGGGCAACCCTTAATCCCGCTCAGGTAAAGGCCGAGGCCTACAGTGCGATCTACTATACCGGCGGGCATGGCGTGATCTGGGATTTTCCCAATAACCAACCATTGCAGGAGCTGGCACGCCGCATTTATGAGCGCGGTGGCGTGGTCGCCTCGGTGTGCCATGGCGCGGTGGGGTTGCTGAACATCAAGCTCAGCGATAACACCCTGCTGCTAAAAGGACGTGCGGTGACGGGTTTCTCCAACACCGAGGAGAAACTGGCCGAACTGGACAACGTGGTGCCCTTCCTGACCGAGAACGAACTCGGCGCACGCGGCGGCGAGTACAGCAAGGCAGATGATCCGTGGGCCCCCTTCGTGGTCGAAGACGACAGGCTGATCACCGGGCAAAACCCGGCATCTACCACTGGAGTGGCCGAGGCGGTCCTGCGCTACCTGGGCGCCAGCAAATAGCCAAAAGCATCGCGGGGCAAGCCCGCTCCCGCACCCTGAAGGGCGTGAGAGCGGGCTTGCCCCGCGATGGGTGTTGCAGGTGAAGCGCGTTACTCGACGTTCAGCACGCCACGGCGCACCTGGTCACGCTCGATCGATTCGAACAGCGCCTTGAAGTTGCCCTCGCCAAAGCCATCGTCGCCCTTACGCTGGATGAACTCGAAGAATACCGGGCCCAGCAGGGTCTCGGAGAAGATCTGCAGCAGCAGGCGCTTGTCGCCCGCCTCGGACGCGCCATCCAGCAGGATGCCGCGGCTCTTGAGCTGGTCGACCGGCTCGCCATGGCCCGGCAGGCGCTCCTCGAGCATCTCGTAGTAGGTTTGCGGCGGCGGGGTCATGAAGCGCATGCCGAAGCCCTTGAGCGCATCCCAGGTCTTGAGCAGGTCGTCGGTGAGGAAGGCCACGTGCTGGATGCCTTCGCCGTTGAACTGCATCAGGAACTCTTCGATCTGCCCTGAGCCCTTCGACGATTCCTCGTTGAGCGGAATGCGGATCATGCCGTCCGGCGCGGTCATGGCGCGGGAGGTCAGGCCGGTGTATTCGCCCTTGATGTCGAAGTAACGGATCTCGCGGAAATTGAACAGCTTCTCGTAGAAGCCCGCCCAGTACGACATGCGCCCGCGATAAACGTTGTGGGTCAGGTGGTCGATGATCTTCAGGCCGGCACCGACCGGGTTGCGGTCGACGCCTTCGATGAACTTGAAGTCGATGTCGTAGATCGAACTGCCTTCTTCGTAGCGGTCGATCAGGTACAGCGGCGCGCCACCAATACCCTTGATCGCCGGCAAGCGCAGTTCCATCGGGCCGGTTTCGATTTCCACCGGCTGGGCGCCCAGCTCAAGGGCGCGGGCGTAGGCTTCGTGGGCGTTACGCACACGGAAGGCCATGCCACACACCGACGGGCCGTGCTCGGCGGCGAAGTACGAGGCGATGCCCGGCTCGTTGTTCAGAATCAGGTTGATGCCGCCCTGGCGATACAGGTGCACATCCTTGGAGCGGTGGGTCGCCACCTTGGTGAAACCGAGCATCTGGAATACAGGTTCCAGCACGCCTGGGGTCGGCGAGGCGAGCTCGATGAATTCGAAGCCTTCCAGGCCCATCGGGTTGTCGAAGATATCTGCCATTTCTATGTCCTCATCTGCAGCGAAAAACGATTGATCAGTTGCTTTCGATGTAGAACTGGCGTGGTGGTGAGCACGGTATCCCGCGCACGCTGCGGGCGAGGAAGTCACCAATGATCAGCTTGAACCCATGGTATGTCATATGGACCCATTCTCGGCGGGTTTGATTCCCCGGGGAGCGGAGAACCTTATTCTTGTATTCGTAACCGGATTCTATAGTGCGTAAATCGGTTTGTCGCGCTTTAGTTCGCAGGGCCGCTCGACAAGCGGCTATCCTCTGCATGAATCATGTTCGTCCGAAGGTCCCCCACGCATGCCCCTGACACCCAAACGCCCTGCCCGCTGGAGCTGGCGCATGTTGCTACCCTGGTGCGTGGGCGTGTTGCCGCTGCTGTGCGGGCTGGCGGTGATGCGCTGGCAGACCGAGCGTGAGCTTCAGGCCAACAGTGCGGCAACCGCCCGCGAGGTGGTGAAACACCTCGAGACCGTGCTCGACAGCCTCTCCATTGCCGCCCGTCACCTGCTACCGAAGGCCGGCCAACCCTGCCAGGACGTGCAGCTGGCGCTACGCATCGAGGTGACGCGCAACGCCTTCGTGCGCTCCACCAACCTGTTCGAACGCAACACGCTGTATTGCTCCTCCCTGTTTGGCGATTTCGACGAGCCGGTGGATGCCAGGGACTACACCGGTGGGCAACTGTGGCTGATGGACGGCAACTCGGTCACCCCTGGCCAGCCGCTGCTGGCCTACCGCATCAACGAGGGTGACCGCGGCGCCATCACCACGGTGGATGGCAATCATCTGCTCACCGCCTTGCGCCTGATCGGCGAGGACGATGAACTGCAGGTGCAGGTGGGCAACCACTGGATGGGCAGGGACGGGTTGGTGCGCAACGGCACTCCGCCCGTCGCGGCCAGTGCGGCGGTCACCTTCTCCTCGACCCGCTACCCGATCAGTGTGCACGATGGCTATGGCCCGGCCAAGCCAGGCGAACTGATGCGCTCGCGCTACCCGGCCCTGCTCAGCCTGCTGCTGATACTGGGAGCACTGGCCGGCGTCACCTGCCGCTGGCAGATCCGCCGCGCCTCCTCGCCCCGCGCCGAACTGTACCGGGCGCTGGAGGCCGGTGAGTTCCTGCCCTACTTCCAGCCGGTGGTGCGCAAGGGCGACTACCACTGGGCCGGCGTCGAAGTGCTGATGCGCTGGCAGCATCCGCGCGAAGGCCTGGTGCGCCCCGACCTGTTCATCCCCTACGCCGAGCACAGCGGGCAGATCGTCGCGATGACCCGCAGCCTGATGCTCAACACCGCGCAGGCGCTGGCCCCGCATGCCGAGCTGCTGGAGGACGGCTTCCACATCGGCATCAACATCACCGCCGACCATTGCCGCGACCTGGGCCTGCTCGACGACTGCCAGACGTTCCTCCAGCACTTCCCGCCCGGGCGCGTGGTGCTGACCCTGGAACTGACCGAGCGCAAGCTGATCGAGCCGACACCGGTCACCCTGGAACTGTTCGAAAAGCTTCACGGGATGGGGGTGATGATCGCCCTCGACGATTTCGGCACCGGTCAGTCCAGCCTCAACTACCTACGCCAGTTCAAGGTCGACTACCTGAAAATCGACCAGAGCTTCGTCGCCATGATCGGTGGCGACGCGCTCTCCCAGCACATCCTCGACACCATCATCGAACTGTCCGCCAAGCTGGGGCTGGGCATCGTCGCCGAAGGGGTCGAGACCGACGTCCAGCGCGACTACCTGGCTCGCCATGGCGTGGACTTCCAGCAAGGCTACCTGTTCGCCCGGCCGATGCCGATCGCCGAGCTGCTCCTGGCCCTGGCCGCGCGCCCCGGCAGCCCACGGTTGCCGCAAGGCGCGGCCCCTGAGATCATGCGCGGCTGATCCCACCGCTCACTTCCCGTTTTCGAGGCATTCGTGTCAAAAGGCATTGTTTCGTCGGTCATGGCGTCCTGTCTGTTCGCCGTGATGTACTTCTATACCTCCTTCCTCAAGCCGCTGGACGGCGAAGAGATCTTCGGCTGGCGAACCCTGCTGACCCTGCCCTGCCTCACCCTGTTCATGTTGCTGTCCAAAGACTGGAAGCGCGTCGGCGAGCTGCTGGGGCGTGTCCGACGCACGCCGCTCCTGCTGCTGGGCATGGTCGGCACCTCCTGGCTGATGGGCGTGCAGCTGTGGCTGTTCCTCTGGGCGCCATTGCACGGGCGCAGCCTGGAAGTCTCGATGGGCTATTTCCTGCTGCCGCTGGCCATGGTCCTGACCGGGCGGCTGGTGTATGGCGAACGCCTGTCACGCCTGCAGAAGGTGGCGGTGAGCTGCGCGGCCCTGGGCGTGGGCCACGAGCTGTACCAGCACGGCAGCTTCGCCTGGGAGACGCTGCTGGTGATGATCGGCTACCCGATCTATTTCGTCCTGCGCCGCCGCTGCCGCACCGACCACCTTGGCGGCCTGTGGTGCGACATGTGCCTGCTGCTGCCCTGGGCCCTGTACTTCGTGATCCAGGGCCCACTGTCGGCGGCCGACCTTGCCGAACACCCCGGCCTGTACGGGCTGATCCCACTGCTCGGGGCGATCAGTGCCTGCGCCCTGATCGCCTACGTGCTGGCCAGCCGCCTGTTGCCGTTCAGCCTGTTCGGCCTGCTCAGCTACGTCGAGCCGGTGCTGCTGGTGGGTGTCGCCCTGCTACTGGGCGAGACCATCGGCCCGGACCAGTGGCTCACCTACCTGCCGATCTGGGCCGCCGTGCTGGTGCTGGTGCTCGAAGGCTTCAAGCACCTGCTGCGCCAGCGTCGGCGCTCGGTGTAAGGCGCACCTGGCGTACCCGCCGCTCCTCCACCGCGACCACGGTCAGGGTCCAGCCGTTCCAGGCCAGCCGGTCGCCGACCACCGGCAAACGATCCAGCAAGCTCATCACCAGGCCCGCGAGGGTCTGGTAATCCTCGGTGGCACGAGCGGCGAAGCCGGTGCGCGCCTGGATCTGGGCCAGGTTGAGGGCACCACTGACCACGAAGCCGCCCTCCTCCTCGACCACGCCCGGCCCCTCGACCTCGCTGGCGTCCGGCAGTTCGCCGGCAATCGATTCGAGGATGTCGGTCATGGTCAGCACGCCGGTGAAGTCACCGAACTCGTTGACCACGAAGGCAATGTGCGTGGACTGCCCGCGCATCTGCTCCAGGGCGTTGAGGATGCTGAAGCTCTCCAGCAGGTTGAGCGGCGCCCGCGCCAGGCTTTCCAGGTCCGGCTGGTTGCCGGCCAGCAGCTCCCTGAGCAGCTCTTTCTTGTGCACGAAGCCCAGCGGCTCCTCGACCCGCCCATCGCGAACCAGTGGCAGGCGCGAGTACGACGAGTTGACCAGGACCTGGGTAATGGCCTCGGCGGACTGCGCCAGGTCGATCATGTCGACCTTGGCGCGCACGGTCATCAGCGTGCGGATCGGCCGCTCGGCCAGGTTCAGCACACCGCTGATCATCACCCGCTCACGGCGGTCGAAGACCACCTGCTCGTCGCCACCCTCGACCAGGTCGGCGATTTCCTCGCCCAGCTCGTCGGCCTCCACCCGGCGCCCGCCCATCAGGCGCAACACGGCATGGGCGGTGCGCTCACGCAGCGGCCGGTGCTGCTGCAGGCTGCGCTTGCGGCGGGCACGGGCCAGCTGGTTGAACAGCTCGATCAGCAGCGAGAAGCCGATGGCCGCGTACAGGTAGCCTTTCGGGATATGGAAGCCCAGGCCCTCGGCGGTCAGGCTGAAGCCAATCATCATCAGGAAGCCCAGGCACAGCATGATCACCGTCGGGTGGGCGTTGACGAAGCGGGTCAGCGGCTTGCTGGCGACGATCATGATGCCGATGGAGAAGATCACCGCGATCATCATCACCGACAGTTGCTCGACCATGCCCACCGCGGTGATCACCGCGTCCAGCGAGAACACGGCGTCGAGCACCACGATCTGCGCCACGATCGGCCAGAACGCGGCATGCCGCGTCACACCACCGGACTGGGCGACATGCCCTTCCAGGCGCTCGTGCAGCTCCATGGTGGCCTTGAACAACAGGAACACACCACCGAACAGCATGATCAGGTCACGGCCGGAGAAGGTCTTGCCGAAGATGTCGATCAGCGGCGCGGTCAGGGTGACCATCCACGAGATGCTGGCCAGCAGGCCCAGGCGCATGATCAGCGCCAGCGACAGGCCGATCACCCGCGCGCGGTCACGCTGATGCGGCGGCAGCTTGTCAGCCAGGATGGCAATGAACACCAGGTTGTCGATACCCAGCACCAGCTCGAGGACGATCAGCGTCAACAGGCCCAGCCAGGCCGTGGGGTCGCCTAGCCATTCCATCAGCGGGTACTCACAAGGGATGCGTCACGGGGACGGCGGAAGGTTGGCCGGGACGGCCGGGGACTGGGGGGCTCCGCGAAGGTGCTCATATAGACCTTGTTCGAAAAATGGGATGTCGATCCTACAATCGAAGCAGATTTTTCTGATAGCGCGAAACTATTACAAAAGCTGTAACACATGCCCCAGGGCACGCTGAGCGCTGTAGGAGCGGCTTCAGCCGCGATGCAGGCGACGCGGGTGATCGCGGCTAAAGCCGCGCCTACAGAAGTCATGCCAGATCATTGACAACCGGCCTCCCGGCAGAGCAAGGATGCTCCCGCCTCAAATCACCGCTACAATGCCCGCCTTACCGTGACAGCCCGACCTATAACGACATGTCCCTTCCAAAGAACCACCTGGAACTGCTCAGCCCTGCCCGTGACGTGAGCATCGCCCGCGAGGCGATCCTGCATGGCGCTGATGCCATCTACATCGGCGGCCCGAGCTTCGGCGCGCGCCACAACGCCTGCAACGACGTCAGCGATATCGCCGAACTGGTGGAGTTCGCCCGCCGCTATCACGCGCGCGTGTTCACCACCATCAACACCATCCTCCACGACAACGAGCTGGAACCTGCACGCAAGCTGATCCATCAGCTGTACGACGCCGGTGTCGACGCGCTGATCGTCCAGGACCTGGGGGTGATGGAGCTGGATATCCCGCCCATCGAGCTGCACGCCAGCACCCAGACCGACATCCGCACCCTGGAACGGGCCAAGTTTCTTGACCAGGCCGGTTTCTCGCAGCTGGTGCTGGCCCGCGAGCTGAACCTGCAGCAGATCCGCGCCATCGCCGCCGAAACCGACGCGGCCATCGAGTTCTTCATCCATGGCGCGCTGTGCGTGGCCTTCTCCGGCCAGTGCAACATCTCCCACGCCCAGACCGGGCGCAGCGCCAACCGCGGCGACTGCTCCCAGGCCTGCCGCCTGCCGTACACCCTCAAGGACGACCAGGGCCGCGTGGTGGCCTTCGAGAAGCACCTGCTGTCGATGAAGGACAACAACCAGACCGCCAACCTGCGCGACCTGGTCGATGCCGGCGTGCGCTCGTTCAAGATCGAGGGCCGCTACAAGGATGTGGGCTATGTGAAGAACATCACCGCCCACTACCGCAAGGAACTCGACGCGATTCTCGAAGACCGCCCGGCATTGGCACGCGCCTCCAGCGGGCGCACCGAGCACTTCTTCGTGCCGGACCCGGACAAGACCTTCCACCGCGGCAGCACCGACTACTTCGTCAGTGATCGCAAGATCGACATCGGCGCCTTCGACTCCCCCACCTTCACCGGCCTGCCGGTGGGCGTGGTCGAGAAAGTCGGCAAGCGCGACCTGCTGGTGGCCACCGACGTGCCGCTGACCAACGGCGACGGCCTCAATGTGCTGGTCAAGCGCGAAGTGGTCGGTTTCCGCGCCAACATCGCCGAGCTCAAGAGCGAGTCCGAGGAAGACGGCCAGAAGCGCTACCGCTACCGCGTCGAGCCCAACGAGATGCCCGAGGGCCTGCACAAGCTGCGCCCCAACCACCCGTTGTCGCGCAACCTCGACCATAACTGGCAACAAGCCCTGCAGCGCACCTCCGCCGAGCGTCGCGTGGGTGTCGAGTGGCATGCGGTGCTGCGTGAGCAGCGCCTGATGCTCACCCTCAGCAGTGAAGAGGGGGTCAGCGTGCAAGTGGCCCTCGATGGGCCGTTCGGTGCCGCCAACAAGCCGCAGCAGGCACTGGACCAGTTGCACGACCTGCTCGGCCAGCTGGGCACCACGATGTACCACGCCACGGCCATCGAGCTCGATGCGCCGCAGGCGTACTTCATCCCCAACTCGCAGCTCAAGGCATTGCGCCGCGAAGCCATCGAGGCGCTGACCCAAGCGCGGGTCAAGGCGCACCCGCGTGGCGGGCGCAAGGCCGAGACCACGCCGCCGCCGGTGTACCCCGAGTCGCACCTGTCGTTCCTGGCCAACGTCTACAACCAGAAGGCCCGCGACTTCTACCACCGCCACGGCGTGCAGTTGATCGACGCCGCCTACGAGGCCCACGAAGAGCACGGCGAAGTGCCGGTGATGATCACCAAGCACTGCCTGCGCTTCTCCTTCAACCTGTGCCCCAAGCAGGCCAAGGGCGTAACCGGCGTGCGCACCAAGGTCGCGCCGATGCAACTGATCCAGGGCGACGAGGTGCTGACCCTGAAGTTCGACTGCAAGCCGTGCGAGATGCATGTGATCGGCAAGATGAAGAGCCACATCATCGACCTGCCGACCCCAGGCAGCGCGGTGGCCCAGGTGGTCGGGCACATCAGCCCGGAAGACCTGCTCAAGACCATCCCCCGCGCGCCCCACTAAGCGCTCCCCCTGTAGGAGCCGGCTTGCCGGCGAACACCGGCGCAGCCGGTGCCAGCCACCGCGTTGTCCGGTTCGCCGGCAAGCCGGCTCCTACAGGTCAATAGAATTAAAAAGTCTCATATGAGCTAATTTCGTCTCATATGTTATAGTCCACGATCTTTCGTCAGCCTTCGCCCGCCATCGGCACCTGCGGGCGATCATCGACTCGAGGTCATTCATGCGTAGATCCCTTCAAGAAGAACGCCTGCTCAAGGCGCTGGCCCATGCCATCGTGATCCAGCCGCGCGCCACCCTCAAGGAACTGGCGGAAACCGCCGGCGTCAGCAAGGCTACCCTGCACCGCTTCTGCGGCACCCGTGAAAACCTGGTGAACCTGCTCGAGGACCATGGCGAGCACGTGCTCAACCTGGTCATCCAGGAGGCCGACCTGGAGCGCGCCGAACCCCTGGACGCCTTGCGCCACCTGATTGCCGAACACCTCAAGCACCGCGAGATGCTGGTGTTCCTGATGTTCCAGTACCGCCCCGACACGCTGCTCGGCAACGCTGAAGACCGCCGTTGGGAGGCCTACACCCAGGCCATGGATGCGTTTTTCCTGCGCGCCCAGCAGATGGGCGTGCTGCGTATCGACATCAGCGCGGCGGTGTTCACCGAGATGTTCATGACCATGATCTACGGCATGGTCGATGCCGAGCGTCGCGGGCGCGCGGCCAGCGCCAACACCGCCCAGGCGCTGGAGCAACTGTTCCTGAGCGGGGCGCGCACGCCGGCCTGAACCTCAGGCCAGCTGTGCCACGATCGCCTCGGCCAGCGCCCGAACCCGCCGTGGCTGCACCCGGGTCGGCGGGTAGACAATCTGCAACGCCACCTCACCCGCGCCATAGGCCGCCAGCACTTCCAGCAACCGGCCACTGTCCAGGTCGGCCTGCACATCGCGGACCGATTTCAGGCAAAGGCCATGCCCGGCCAACGCCCAGCGGCGCACCTGCTCGCCATTGTTGGCCACCCGGCGCCCGCTGACCCGCACGGGGTACGCCTTGCCCTCCAGGCGAAACGGCCAGGTGCGTTCAGCATGGATGCCGAAGCGCATGACGATGCAGTCGTGGCCCGCCAGCTCATCGGGATGGGTTGGGGTGCCATGACGTTGCAGGTACTCCGGCGCGGCACACACCAGCCTGCGGTTGTCCCCCAGCGCCCGCGCGCGCAGCGAGCTGTCGGCCAGGGTGCCGTAGCGAATGGCGAAATCGATGCCCTGCCCCACCAAGTCAACGTAACCGTCGGTAAGGTCAAGGTCGATGGCCACCTGTGGGTGGTCTGCCAGGAACCGGTCAAGGATCGGCGCGATGACGTTCTGCCCCAGGTCAACCGGCGCACTCAGGCGGATCAACCCCGAGATCTTCTCGCTGCCGTGCCGGATGCGTCCTTCCAGCTCGTCGGCCTCCGCCAGCAGACGCCGTGCGCCATCGGCCAGCACGCGGCCCTCGTCGGTGAGGTTGAGCGAGCGTGTGGTGCGGGTGAGCAGCGCCACGCCGTAGTGGGCTTCCAGCGTCGACAGACGTTCGGACACCGTCGCCGGCGACAGCCCCCGCTCACGACCTGCGGCCGACAGGCTGCCTTTCTCGATGATGGCCAGGAACAACGCCAGGTTATCCAGCATGGTTTTCGACTTTTCCGAAATGTGAATTTTGATTTCGCCTGATTATTTGCGATTTAACCGCTAAATACACTGACGCCTCCCCTAACACAACCCTCGGGAGACCATCGATGACCAGCAGAAGAGACTTCGTCAAAGGCACCCTCGTCGGCGGCATCGCCGCAGCGGCCGCCGGCACGGTGCTGACCAGTGGCGCCGCCACGCCGCCGCGCAACAGCCCCGCCCCAGCGGGCGGTGGCGGGCCGTTCTGGCCCAACGGCGCGCAACTGGTGATCTCGATCTCGTTGCAGTTCGAGTCGGGCAGCCAGCCCGCCCACGCCGAAAGCCCGTTCCCGCCACTGGACGCGCGCTACCCGGACACCATTGCCCCCAGCTGGTACCGCTATGGCCCACAGGAAGGCGTGCCGCGCCTGCTCGACCTGTTCGACCGGCATGCCATCAAGGTCACCTCGCACATGGTCGGCAAGGCCGTCGAAGCCTACCCGGAGCTGGCCGCCGAGGTGGTGCGTCGCGGCCACGAAGCCGCGGCCCATGGCTTGTACTGGGCACCGCAATACAGCCTGACGCCCGCCGAGGAGCGCCGTCACTACGAGCAGGCGTCGGCCATCGTCGAACGGGTGACCGGCCAGCGCCCGGTGGGTTTCAACGCCTTCTGGATGCGCCATTCCCGGGACACCCTGAACATCCTCCAGGACCTGGGCTTCCTCTACCACATCGACGACCTGTCCCGGGACGAGCCGTCGATTACCCCGGTACGCGGCAAACCCTTCGTCGTGGTGCCCTACACCCTGCGCAACAACGACATTGGCCGCATCGCCGGTTCCACCGCGATGACCGGCGCCGCCCTGCTGCAAGAGCTCAAGGACGAATTCGACGTGCTGTATGCCGAAGGCCGACAGCGGCGCCGGCTGATGTCGCTGTCGGCCCACGACCGCATCGGCGGCACACCGACCGTGGCCCACGCGCTCGACCAGTTCATCGCCTATGCCAAGTCGCACCCAGGCGTGGCGTTCCTGCGCAAGGACGAGATCGCCCGCTGGACCCTGGCCCAGGGCAATGCGCCGCTGAATCCGGCCAGGGTCTTCGACTGATTGAACTCAGCGGGCGGCCAGCCCGGCCTGTTGCAGGAAGGTCAGGTTGTCTTCCAGGTGCCAGTCCTCGGCAATACGTCCATCGGCAATGCGATAGATGTCCATCGCGATGAAGTCGATGGCTTCGCCCTGCCCCTGGTGCTCGCCCAGCTTGCCGGTGAAATGCCCGGTAAAGCGCAGGGCCGCGGTGACCCGGTCACCGGCAACGATCATCTGCAGCACTTCGCAGCGCAGGTCCGGCACCGCCGCGCGGAAGGCCTTCGAGGCGTTCAGCGGGCCTTCGACACCCTGCAGCCGTCCTGCCGGCAGGGTGTTGTCGCGAAAGTCCGCGGCCAGCGCGGCGCGGGCCATGGCTTCGTCGCCGGTGTTCCAGAAGGTGTCATAGCGCCGGGCGGCGAGGATCTGCTGTTCGAGCTGGGCCTTGGGCAGGCTGTGGTCGACCACCAGCACGGCTGGCGCAACCAGTTCGCCGGCACTGGCCAGGTTTGCGGCAGCTGCCAGCAGCAGAGGCGTCAACCAGCGGCCGGCACGCATCCCCGAAGCCTTGGATTCGGTATTCATGTTCATTTCCTTGAAGTGTCGTCAGAGAAGGCATGGCGCGGCCGCGAACCATGCAGACAAGCCTATCCAGTCGGCGCCAAGCCCTCAAGAAGGCACTTTTCACTCACCTGGTCACCCTGGAGTAACCCCCGCATGGCCCACTACCGGGAATGCCCCGCCTACGACGTATTCGCCCCCGCCTGCCCCGCGCGGTTGGTGCTCGACCGCCTGGCGGACAAATGGGCGCTGCTGCTGATCGACCGCCTCAGCGCTGGCGAACGCATCCGCTTCAACCAACTGCGCCGGGACATGGCCGGGGTCTCGCAGAAAATGCTCTCGCAAACCCTTAAGCGCCTCGAACGCGACGGGCTGATCGAGCGTGAAGTGCATCCGAGCGTGCCGCCCACGGTCGAGTACGCGCTGACCGAACTGGGTGCGACCCTGGGCGACACGGTCGAGCGCCTGGCACGTTGGGCGGAGTCGAACATGCCCGCGATACAGCTGGCCCAGCAGCAGTACGACCGCCAGGCTGCGCGCCACCTCGATTGACTCGCCCGCGCATAAATGCTCAGATGCGCCCCTTGTTTCAGGTGTCCCTGGCCGCCGTGCCAGGGGTTAAACGGGAAGCCGGTGCCTCGCTTATCGCGAGAAGTCCGGCGCTGCCCCCGCAACGGTAAGCGAGCAAGGCATTCGACAGACCACTGTGCCGACGGCATGGGAAGGTGAATGCCCGCCCCTCTCGCAAGCCCGGAGACCGGCCTGCAACCTCTGTTTGGCAACTCCCGCGGTGGGCGGGCGCGTGCCGGTCTTGGGGCGGCCCGCTGCCTGCAATGCCTTCATGCGTCCACCTCGCCGGGCTTCACTTTCTCGCTACGGGCGCGTTTGCATGTCTTCACCCCTCCTGCGCATCGAGCGCCTGCACTGGTCACCCGCTGCCGGCGAGCCACGCCTGCTCGACGATGTCACGCTCGACGTGCGCCCCGGCGAGTTCGTTGGATTGATCGGCCCCAACGGCAGCGGCAAGACCAGCCTGC
Source organism: Pseudomonas sp. MWU13-3659 (assembly GCF_023757525.1). Classification (NCBI taxonomy): domain Bacteria; kingdom Pseudomonadati; phylum Pseudomonadota; class Gammaproteobacteria; order Pseudomonadales; family Pseudomonadaceae; genus Pseudomonas; species Pseudomonas sp. MWU13-3659. Next base: position 31,928 of record NZ_JAMSHW010000038.1, read on the forward strand.
TGCGCTGCGCCTACCGCTTCAATCGCCCGCTGGCCGGGCGCGTGCTGCTCGATGGCGAGGATGTCTGGCAACGCCCGCCGCTCTGGGTGGCCCAGCGCATCGCGGTGATGCTGCAGGAGTTCCCCGAGGACTTCGGCCTCAGCGTGCGCGACGTCGTCGCCATGGGCCGCACGCCGCACCTGGGCTGGCTCGACGGTGACGGCGACCCGGCGCCCATCGAGGCCGCCTTGCGCCAATTGGGCCTGGAAGACCGCGCCGAGCAAGGCTTCGCCCACCTGTCCGGTGGCGAAAAGCAGCGTGTGCTGCTGGCCCGGGCCCTGGCCCAGCAACCGCGCCTGCTGGTGCTGGACGAGCCGACCAACCACCTCGACCCGCGCTACCAGCTGGCGCTGCTGCAGCATTTGCGCGGCACCGGCCTGGGCCTGCTGGCGAGCTTCCACGACCTGAACCTGGCCGCCGCCTTCTGCGACCGCCTGTACGTCATCGAGCAAGGCCGCATCAAAGCGGGCGGCACGCCCGCCGAGGTGCTGACCGAGCAGTGCCTGGCCGAGGTCTTCGGCACCCGCGCCCTGGTCGACCGCCACCCCTTGGCCCATCACCCGCGCATCACCTGGATCAGCCCCGCATGAAGCGATCGATACTTACCCTGCTTGCCGCCCTGCCCCTTATCGCGGCGGCCAGCGACTACCCCGTGAACGTGCGCAGTTGCGACCGCACGGTGACTTTCCAGCAGGCACCGCAACGGGCGGTCAGCCACGACATCAACCTGACCGGCATGCTCCTGGCCCTCGGCCTGCGCGAGCGGATGATCGGCTACAGCGGCATCAGCGGCTGGAAGACCCTCGACCCCTCCTTGAGCCAGGCGTTGACGGGCCTGCCGGAACTGGCGCCACGCTACCCATCGGTGGAGAACCTGCTGGACGTGGACGCCGATTTCCTGTTCGCCGGCTGGGGCTACGGCATGGAGGTTGGCGGGACGCTCACGCCGCAGCGCCTGGCATCGTTCGGTATTCCGGTGTACGAGCTGAGCGAGTCCTGCTCGCGGATCATGCCCCGCCGCCCGGCGAGCCTCGACGACCTCTACACCGACCTCGACAACCTCGGGCGGATCTTCGACGTGGCCCCGCGTGCCCAGACGCTGATCGCCGGACTGCGCCAGCGGGTCGCCCGGGTTGCCCAGACCCTCGCCAACGTCCACGACCGCCCCAAGGTGTTCCTCTACGACAGCGGTGAGGACCGCCCCACCACCTCCGGCAGCCTGGGCATGCCACAAGCACTGATCGCGGCGGCCGGTGGCGACAACGTGATGGCCGACGTGCAGGCCAGCTGGACCGAGGTCAGCTGGGAAAGCGTCGTCGAGCGCGACCCCGAGGTGATCGCGATCGTCGACTATGGGCCGACCACCAGGCAGCAGAAACGCGATTTCCTGCTCCAGCTCCCGGCGCTGGCCGACGTGAAAGCCATCCGCGAGCGCCGCTTCGTGGTGCTGTCCTACCTCCAGGTGACCCCTTCGGTGGACAACGCCGACGCCATCGAGCAACTGGCCGGCGCCCTGCACCCGCAACTGTTCGCGCAGGCACGGCCGTGATGCCGCTGCGCAGCCCCTCGGCCTACCGGCTGCTGCTCGTCGGGCTGGTGGCCGCCCTGCTGCTGTCCTGCCTGGTTTCACTCGGTTTCGGCGCGGCCCAGGTGCCGCTGGCCAATGTGCTGGACATCGCCTTGAAGCAGGCAGGGCTCGCCGAGGCTGGCAACTTCAGCCGTGGCCAAGAGCAGATCGTCTGGCAGATCCGCGCGCCACGGGTGCTGCTCGGCGCGTTGGTGGGCGCCGGGCTGGCCATGGTAGGCGCCGCCTTGCAGGCCGTGACGCGCAATCCGCTGGCCGACCCGCACTTGCTGGGGGTCAGCTCCGGGGCCGTGCTCGGCGCCGTGCTGGTGGTGTTGTTCCTCGGCCCCTTCGCCGGTGTGCTGAGCCTGCCGTTGGCGGCGTTCCTCGGCGCCCTGGGCTGCATGCTGCTGGTGCTGGGCGTGGCCAGCCGGCGCGGCCGCCTGGACAGTGAGCGGCTGCTACTGGCCGGCGTGGCGGTGTCGTTCGTGGTGATGGCGCTGGCCAACCTGTTGCTCTACACCGGCGACCCCCACGCCGCCAGCTCGGTGATGTTCTGGATGCTCGGCGGCCTGGGCCTGGCGCAGTGGTCGCTGCTGTGGCTGCCGGCCCTGGCCGTGCTCGCCGGGCTCATCCTGCTGATGAGCCTGGCCCGCGCGCTCAATGCCCTGATGAGCGGCGAGCAGACCGCCGTGAGCCTGGGCTTCGACACCCGCCGCGTGCGCGCCCAGGTGTTCGTCGGCACGGCGCTGCTCACCGGGGTGCTGGTGTCGCTGTCCGGCGCCATCGGCTTCGTCGGTTTGATGCTGCCGCACATGGCCCGGTGCCTGGTCGGCGCCGAGCATCGCCGGCTGCTGCCGACCTGCGCGTTGCTCGGGGCGCTGTTCATGGTCTGGGTCGACATGGGCGCGCGCACTTTGATCGCCCCCCAGGACCTGCCGATCGGCATCGCCACGGCGGCCATCGGCGGGCTGTTCTTCATCGCGCTGCTGCGCCGTCGCGGCTAAGCTCGGGCGTCACGCCACGCAGCCCGCGCAGCGCCGCGCGCAGCTCGGCCGGGCGCACCGGCTTGGCCAGCACCGCGATACCCCGGGCCTGCAATGCCGCCTGCAGCCGGTCGATATCGTGCCCGGTCATGATCAGCGCCGGCACCGCCCAGCCGCGCTGGGCACGCAGGTAATCGATGCAGTCGATGCCGGTGGCCTTCGGCCCCAGGTCGTAGTCGGCGACGATCACATCACAGTCACTGGCCAGGCCCTCGGCGGTATCATGCGCCTGCACCTCGCAGCCCCAACGCTGCAACAACGCGCAGGTGGCCTGCAACACATTGTGGTCATCCTCCACCAGGCACACGCGCAAGCCGGTGAGCAGCCCCGCCTGCAAGGCCGGGTCGATGGTCGGCTTCGGCACCTGCGCCACAGCCCTGGGCAGACCACTGAGGCGCACGGTGGTGCCGTGGCCGGGCCGTGAACGCAAGCTTACCGCCATCCCCATCAGGCGGCCCAGGCGCTGGACGATGGACAGCCCCAGGCCAACGCCCTCGACGTCCTTGTCGCGGGCCTCGCGCACCCGGTAGAACTCCTCGAACACCTTGCCCTGGTGCTCCTCGGCGATCCCCCGGCCCTGGTCGCAGATGACGATGGCCAGCCCCTCGCCACAGGGCCGCACCCCCACCAGCAACGGCCGGCCAGCGGCGTACTTGAAGCTGTTGGACAGCACGTTCTGCACCATGGTCGCCAGCATCCCGGGGTCGGCGCGGGTCCAGTGCCGGCAGGCTACCTGGCGCATCTCCACGCCCGCCCAGCGCGCCGCCTCGGCGTTCTGGCGCAGCAGCTCGCGCAGGAAGCCATCCACCGCGAAGGTCTCGAACTTCGGTTGCACCCGGCCGTTGTCCAGGGTGTAGAGGTCGAGGATCGAGCGGAACAGCTGCGAAACATTGAGCAGCGAGCGGTCGATGCTGTCCACCAGGCGTCGCTCCTCGTCGCCCAGGCGCGCCTCGCGCAGGCAGGCGGTGAACAGGCCGATGGAGTGGATCGGCTGGCGCAGGTCATGGCTGGCCTGGGCCAGGAAGCGGGACTTCTCGCGGGTGGCGGCCTCGGCCAGGGCCGTGGCCTTGCGCGTGCGCTCCAGCAGCAGGTGGGCGTAGAACGGGATCAGCGTGCTGGTGGTCAGCAGCATCGGCAGCAGGAACGGCTGCTGCTGCCAGTAGGGGGTGAACCACCACACCGCCACCAGCGCGCCCAGGGCCAGCACGGTGGCGATGGCCAGGTAGCGCGAGCCGAAGCGCATGCCGTTGCCCAGGTTGATCCAGACCATCACCGCATACAGCGGCAGCGCGGCCTCGCCGCCGACCACCAGGCCGAAACAGGTACCGGTGTAGTCGCCCAGCATGCCGAAGATCCGCCGCGCCGGATAATGCCCGGGCCAGCGCTTGATGGCCTGGCGCATGGCGACCGAGACCACCACGAAGGCGGCGTAGTAGAGCAGCACCGGCAGGTAGGTGGCGAGCGAGCGGCCCGGCAGGAAGCCCAGCAGCGCCACGTAGCTGATTGCGCATGAGGCAACGATGATGCGCAGGTTGGCCTGGTCCAGTTCGTTGTTCTTTTCGAACTTCATGGGTAACGTCCTTGTGCGCCAGTCGGCATCTTCGTGAACAGCCTGGGGAAACGGCGGTCCAACCCTGCTAAGTTAACATGTGTCGCAAGACAGGGAGTTTCACGACGTGAGTTGCCGCATCATCGTGGCGGATGATCATCCGCTGTTCAGGGACGCCATGGCCAGCACCGTGCGGCGCCTGCTGCCCGAAGCCGAAGTCGAGCAGGCAGGCACCCTCCAGGACGTGCTCCGGCTGGTCGCCCAGGGCGAAGCGCCCGACACCCTGATCCTTGACCTGCGCTTTCCCGGCCTGACCTGCATCGCCCGCCTCGCCGAGTTGCGCCAGCAGTTGCCGCGCACCGCGCTGGTGGTGCTCTCCATGGTCGACGATCCCGAGGTCATCAACGCCGTCATGGCCGCCGGGGCCGACGGTTTCATCGGCAAGAGCCTCACTCCCGAGGAGATCGGCGCCGCCCTGCTTGCCGTGCGTGAAGGCGAAGTGGTGGTCAGGTATGCGCCTTCGGGCCTGCTGCATCAGGAGGGGGCCGACAGCGAGCTGGAACAGCTGACCCACCGCCAGCAAGACGTGCTGCGCCTGATCGCCCAGGGCAAGACCAACAAGGAGATCGCCCGTGAGCTGGACATCTCGCCGTTCACCGTGCGCATCCATGTGTCGTCGCTGCTCAAGGCCCTCAACGTGCCGACCCGCACCGCGGCGGCCGTGAAATATTCAGGTAACTGAAACATGCCAAAGGCACCGCCACACCTGTAGGAGCCCAGCGCGCCCCCTGTAGGAGCGGCTTCAGCCGCGATCACCCGCGAAGCGGGTGCCAGGCACCGCGTCGCCTGCATCGCGGCTGAAG
>NZ_JAMSHW010000039.1:0-36427 GCF_023757525.1 Pseudomonas sp. MWU13-3659
AACTATCGCGCGCTTAGAAGCAAGATCAAGATCAAGATCAAGATCAAGATCAAGATCAAGATCAAGATCAAGATCAAGATCTATAAAACCAATACTCGGCAGTTACCGTTGATTATGTGTTGACTGATCCGGCCTTTCGCCGGCAAGCCGGCTCCTACAGGGGGAAGTGCACGTTTTAAGATGCCCTGCCCCTGTGGAAACAGGATTAAGCGACACCCACCTGACTACGCCCACTGTTCTTGGCCTTGTACAACCCGGTGTCCGCCGCCGAAATCAACTGCCGGCAGTGGCTGCCGACACTCGGCGTCAACGTCGCCACCCCGATACTCACGGTCAGCAGTGAACCGGCTTCAGGCACGGTATGAGCAATGTTCAGGCCCATGATGGTCTGGCGCAGCTTCTCGGCAATCAACCGCGCACCACCGGGCGAAGTGTTGGGCAGCACCAGGGCGAACTCCTCGCCACCATAACGCGCCGGCAGATCGGTAGGCCGCGAGCAGCAACCGCGAATGGCCTCGGCCACCTGTCTCAGGGCCTCATCGCCGGCCAGATGACCAAAGCTGTCGTTGAACGCCTTGAAGTAGTCGACGTCGACCATCAGCAGAGACAACTGCTGCTGTTCACGCATGGCCCGACGCCATTCCAGCTCCAGGTACTCATCGAAATGACGGCGGTTGGAAAGCCCGGTCAGGCCGTCGGAGTTCATCAGTCGCTGCAGCATCAGGTTGGTGTCGAGCAACTGTTGCTGGCTGACACGTAACGCCCGGTAGGCTTCATCGCGTTGCAGCAAGGTCAGGTAGGAGCGCGAGTGATAGCGAATGCGAGCCACCAACTCGATGGAATCGGGCAACTTGACCAGGTAATCGTTGGCCCCGGCGGCAAATGCCGCGCTTTTGACCAGCGGATCTTCCTTGGTCGACAGGACGATGATCGGGATGTCCTGGGTGGCCGGGTTGTTACGGTACTCGCGCACCAGCGTCAGGCCATCCAACCCCGGCATGATCAGGTCCTGCAGGATGACCGTGGGCTTGATGCGCATGGCCTGGGCCACCGCCTGGTGCGGGTCGGCGCAGAAATGGAAGTCGATGTTTTCCTCGTGAGCCAACCCACGGCGCACCGCTTCGCCGATCATCGCCTGATCGTCTACCAGCAGGACCATCGCCGCACTTTCGTTGATGGTCGTGAAACCTTCGATCGGTAGATCATTCATCCCTAGTCACCAGATCACTACCGGCCAGGCGGCGTGACTCAATACATATCGTCATTTCGAAAAGATTTCCATCAGTCGTCCGGCGATTCGCTCCAGCGGGCGAATTTCAACGGCCGCATCGATGGCCGCGGCGGCCTTGGGCATGCCGTACACCGCGCTGCTCTGCTGGTCCTGGGCGATGGTCAGAAAACCTTGCTCACGCATCAGTTTCAGGCCCTGGGCGCCATCGCGGCCCATGCCGGTGAGCAGCACGCCCACCGCGTCGCCCGACCAGTAGCGCGCGACACTTTCGAAGAACACATCGATCGAAGGCCGGTAGATTTCATTGACCGGCTCGGCAGTGTAGGCCAGCTGGCCGTTCTGCAGCAGCCGGATGTGGTGGTTGGTGCCGGCCAGCAGCACCTGCCCCGGCTGCGGCGGCTCACCCTCCCGCGCCAGGCGCACTGGCAACCCAGAGGCACTGCTAAGCCATTCGGCCATGCCGGCGGCGAACACCTGGTCGACATGCTGCACCAGCACGATGGCCGCCGGGAACTCGCGCGGCAACCCCTTGAGCAGCACCTCCAGTGCCGCCGGCCCGCCCGCCGAAGAGCCGATGGCCACCAGGCCGCGGCGCTGGGAGGCCTCGCGCAACGGCGCGGCCACGGCGCGGGGAGCGCTGGGCCGTTGCTGGCCAATCAACCAGCCGATATTGAGGATCTTGCGTAGCAGCGGCGCTGCGGCTTCCCGGGCATCCCCCGCGCCCAGCGCCGGGGTATCGACCACATCGAGCGCGCCGTGGCCCATGGCCTCGAACACCCGGTGCACGTTCTGCTTGCGGTCGACGGTGACGATCACGATGGCGCATGGGGTTTCGGCCATGATCCGACGCGTGGCCTCCACACCATCCATCACCGGCATGATCAGGTCCATGAGAATCAGGTCTGGGGTACTTTCCGCGCAGCGCTGTACCGCCTCGGCACCGTTGCCGGCAACCCAGATCACCTGGTGCGCCGGCTCGAACGCCAGCGCCCGGCGCAGGGCCTCCACAGCCATGGGCATGTCGTTGACAATGGCGATCCTCATCCCTGCGCCCCCCCTATCAGCTCCGCGACGGCGTCCAGCAACGCATCGTCATGGAAGCTGGCCTTGGCCAAATAATAGTCGGCGCCGGCATCCAGTCCACGGCGGCGATCTTCTTCGCGATCCTTGTAGGAAACCACCATCACCGGCAGCGATTGCAGGCGATGGTCGCGGCGCACCAGGGTCACCAACTCGATGCCATCCATGCGTGGCATGTCGATATCGGTGATCAGCAGGTCGAAGTCATCGCTGCGCAGCGCATTCCAGCCATCCATGCCGTCCACCGCGACAGCCACTTCGTAGCCGCGATTGCTCAGCAGCTTGCGCTGCAATTCGCGCACGGTGAGCGAGTCGTCGACCACCAGGACACGCTTGCGTACCGCCCCCTTGCCGCCCTTGCCACCGCGCTCGATGCGCTCAAGCCGGCCGGTGCTGAGCAGTTTGTCCACCGAGCGCAGCAAGTCTTCGACATCGACGATCAGCACCACCGAGCCATCGTCGAGCAACGCCCCGGCGGAAATGTCCTGGACCTTGCCCAGGCGCGGATCGAGCGGCATCACCACCAGCACCCGCTCGCCGATCAAACGCTCCACGGCCACCCCATAGAGCTGTTCACGCTCGCGGATCACCACCACCCGCAAACCCTGCCCCGGGTCCTGGGCGGCAGGCCGGTTGAGCAACTGGCTGGCGGCCACCAGGCCGATATGGCGGTCTTCGTGCCAGAAGTGCTGGCGCCCTTCGATCTGCACGATAGCCTCGGTCGGAACGTCCAGGGTGCGTTCGATGTGGGCCAGCGGGAAAGCGTAGGCCTCACCACCTACCTCGACCACCAGGCTGCGCACAACCGACAGGGTCAGCGGCACCTCCAGGTGGAAACAGCAACCCTGCCCTGCCACCTGGGTCAGCTCGATCGAGCCACGCAGTTCACGCACCATGTGCTGCACCGCATCCAGGCCGACACCACGCCCGGAGACCTCGGTGACGGTATCGCGCAGGCTGAAGCCGGGCAGGAACAGGAACGTCAGCAACTCCGCCTCGCTCATCTGCGCCACGGTTCCGGCCGGCGACAGCGCGCGCTCGACGATGCTCTGGCGCAAGCGCTCCAAGTCGATACCGGCGCCGTCATCGGACAGCTCGAGAATCAGCAAGCCAGCCTGGTGCGAGGCGCGCAAGCGCACGGTGCCTTCGCTCGGTTTGCCTGCCAGCAGGCGCCGCTCGGGCAACTCGATGCCGTGGTCGACGGCATTGCGCAGCAAATGCGTCAACGGTGCTTCGAGTTTCTCCAGCACATCGCGGTCGACCTGGGTCTTTTCGCCTTCGACGACCAGACGCACCGGTTTGTCCAGCGAGCGCCCCAGGTCGCGGACCATGCGGCTCTGCCCGGTCAGCACGTCGGCAAAGGGGCGCATGCGGCAGGCCAGCGCGGTGTCGTAGAGCAGTTGCGCACGCTGGCTGGCCTGCCAACCGAACTCGTCGAGGTCGGTGGCCTGCTGCAGCAGAATCTGCTGGGTCTCGGCCAGCAACTGCTGGGTCTGGGCAAGGGCCTCGAGCACTTCCGGGCCCTGCCCGCTGCCTTCGAGCTGGGTCTTCAGGCCGTCCAGCGCGCGGATGCCCTGGCCATGCATGCGCTTGAGGCGTTGCAGGGTGGCCAGATAGGGTTTCAGGCGCTGAGTCTCTACCAGAGACTTGCTCGACAGGTCGAGCAGGCTGTTCAATCGGTCGGCGGTTACCCGCAAGACCCGTTCACCACCGTCGCCCGCTCGCTTGCCAGCCTTCGACGCGGCAACGGGCTCGGCGTCGACGACAGGCTCCGGTGCAGGAGCAACGGGCGCCGGTGGCGAGGGTTCGACAGGTACAGTCGGCAGAGGTGGCAGCGTCGGGGGTACGACAGCCGTCGCCGGCGCCAGCAGGCCGGCCAGTTGTACCAGGAATGCGGGGACCGCGGCTTCGCTGTCCTGGTCACCTGGCGTGGCGATGCGCATCAGCAGATCTGTCCCCTGCAACAAGGCGTCGATATGCTCGGGACGCAACGCCAGCCGCCCTTCCTGCGCGGCCACCAGGCAGTCCTCCATGACGTGGGCCACGCTGACCCCCGCATCGATACCGACGATCCGCGCCGCGCCCTTGAGCGAATGGGCCGCACGCATGCAGGCTTCCAACTGGTCCGGCTGGGCGGGGTTGCGCTCCAGGGCCATGAGGCCGGCGCTGAGTACCTGGGTCTGGGCCTCGGCCTCCAGGCTGAACAGTTCGAGCAGCGATGCGTCGCGCATTTGCTCCGGGGTCATGACAGGCTCCGCTTCACGGCAGACAATAGATGTTGCTCGTCCAGGACACGCACGCTGCGCCCTCGCCACTGCAGGACGGCGGCAGTGAAGTGCGCCGTGTCACGGCCCGTTTCCATGCGGGCCGGATCGAGGCGATGGATGCCGTCGATCTCGTCCACCGGCACCACCACCGGCCCGCCCTCGGCCGCCAGGATCAGCATTCTCGGCAGCACCCGCCCACCGCGCTCGACAGTCGCCTCGGGCGGCACGCCCAACAGGTCGGCCAGCGACAGGCAAGGCACCAATGCCCCGCGCACATTGGCAACGCCCTGCAGCACACGCGAACGCTGGTGCGGCAGCGAATGCACCTGCTGCTGCGGGGCGATTTCGGCCAGGCACGCGGTCGCCAGGGCCAGCCATTCCTCACCCAAACGGAACAGCAGCATGGAACGGCCGACAGCGACCTCCTCCACGACGCTCGCTTCGACCTGCTCGCCCTCGATCAGCGCATAGCGATCCAGCAGGCGAGTGGCCGCGGTGGCATACACGTCGCAATTGCGGCAATGAACATGCCGCTCCAGCAACGGGCACTGCTTGTCGCCGTGCACGCCAATGCGGTTCCAGCAATCGTCGATGACCTCGTGATCGCGAGCGATCAGGTGCATCTGGTATTCGCCACTCATCGTTCAGACTCCCTTCCCGCCCGCGCCGCGCGCTCCTGCAAGCGCCGGGCGCCCGCCTCGTCGCCCTGGGAAGCCAGCAGCGCGGCCAGGTGCACCAGGGCTTCCGGGTGCTGGGGTTCCAGGTACAAGGCCTTGCGGTAATGGGTAATGGCTTGCGCGGCATCGCCCTCGGTATCACTGAGCAATCCCAGCCAGTAATAGACCTGTGCCTTGGGCGCATACTGGCGAAGATAGCGCTCGCAACCGGCCCTGGCCTGTTCACTGTCCCCGGTATTGGCATGGCGGGCAATGATGCCCAGCAGTTGGGCTTCGTTCACATGGGGCTCGATGATTGGCGCGGGTACAGGCGTCGGCCTGACGGTGCGGGCCGGTAATGCGACCACTCTCGGCGGTGGCGGCGCCAAGGGCCGCGCAACCGGCAGCGGCAGGCTCACCGGAGCAGTCGCCGCGGGCTCCTGACGGACATAGGCGAACGATTGGGCGATCCCCAGCGGCCGCATGCCCAGACGCGCGAGCAGGCTGCCCTCGGCAGGCCCGATGAACAACACCCCCTGGCCATGGGTCAGGTGCTTGAGCACTTCGAACACCCGCTGCTGGGTCGGCACGTCGAAATAGATCAGCAAGTTGCGGCAGAACACGAAGTCGTACAGGCCCTCTCGGCTCTTGAGCGCAGGATCCAGCACATTGCCCACCTGCAGGTTGACCTGTTGGCGCACGCGCTCATTGATGCGATGCAGCTCTGCGACCGTGCTGAAATGCCGCTCGCGAAACGCCAGGTCATTGCCACGGAACGAGTTGCGGCCATACTCGCCCTGCAGCCCCTTGGCCACCGAATTGGGGCTGATGTCCATGCCATCGATGCGAAATGCGGCCGGGCTGACACCGCCGTCCAGCAAGGCCATGGCGATCGAGTAGGGCTCTTCGCCGGTCGAGCACGGCAGGCTGAGGATGCGCAAAGGCCGTGTCCCGGCCAGTTCGGCCACCCGCTTATGAGCCAGGCCGACCAAGGCGCCGAACGATTCGGGATAGCGGAAAAACCAGGTTTCCGGGACGATGACCGCCTCGATCAGTGCCTGCTGTTCCTCGGTCGACTGCTGCAGGTGCAACCAGTAATCGTCCAGGTCCGCTGCCAGCACCGCGACGCTGCGCTGCTGCAAGGCGCGCTCGATCATCGGCGCCCCCACCGACTCCACGTCCAGCCCGATACGCTCACGCAGAAAGCGGAAGAAGCGTTGCTCGCTCATGCCGGCACCTGCCCGTTCCCGGCGGGATACAGCAACTCGCGCACAGCGGGGGGGAGCAGGTCATCGACGCGGATACGCTGCAACAAACCCTGGCTGTCCTGACGCACCGGCCCAAGGTAGGGGGCATCGGCGTTGTCCAGGCCGTAGGGCTGGAACTCGTCGGGCTGGCAGCGCAGGGTGTCGGTGGCCTGCTCCAGCACCAGCCCCAGTTGCAAGTCGGGGCGCAACGGGTCGGCGCGGTAATGCACCAGCACCAGGCGTGTACTGCCGCGCGAAGGCGCCGCGACACCGAAGCTCAGGGCCGACAGGTCGATCACCGGAATCAGTGCGCCCCGGTGGGCCAGCACACCGACAACCCAGGACGGTGCCTGGGCGATGGGCTTGAGCGTACGTCGTGGCAACACCTCGACCACCTCGCGCACGTCGAGGGCAAAGCGTTGCTCGGCAATGCGGAACTGCAGGTAGAGTGCGCCCTTGCCAGCGACCGCGCGCGCCTCGTGGGGATGCAAGTCGTTCATCGTCGTCAGACTTTGAAACGCGACACACCGCCACGCAGGCCGGTAGCCACCTGGCTCAGTTCATCGATGGCAAAACTGGCTTGGCGCAACGACTCGACGGTCTGGGTACTGGCGTCGCTGAGCTGGGCCAGAGCCTGATTGATCTGTTCGGCGCCGGTGGCCTGGGCCTGCATGCCCTCGTTGACCATCAGCACCCGCGGCGCCAGGGCCTGGACCTGGTGGATGATCTGCCCCAATTGCTCGCCCACCTGCTGCACCTCGAACATGCCGCGGCGCACCTCCTCGGAGAACTTGTCCATGCCCATCACCCCGGCCGAGACCGCCGACTGGATCTCGCGCACCATCTGTTCGATGTCGTAGGTGGCCACGGCGGTCTGGTCAGCCAGGCGCCGCACCTCGGTGGCCACCACGGCGAAGCCACGCCCGTACTCGCCGGCTTTTTCCGCCTCGATGGCGGCGTTGAGCGACAGCAGGTTGGTCTGGTCGGCGACCTTGACGATGGTCACTACCACCTGGTTGATATTGCTGGCCTTCTCGTTGAGGATCGCCAGCTTGGCATTGACCAGGTCGGCAGCGCCCATCACCTGGTGCATGGTTTCCTCCATGCGGGCCAGGCCTTGCTGGCCGGAGCCGGCAAGGCTCGAGGCCTGGTCGGCCGACGAAGTGACCTCGGTCATGGTGCGCACCAGGTCGCGCGAGGTGGCGGCGATCTCCCGCGACGTCGCACCGATCTCGGTGGTAGTGGCCGCAGTTTCAGTGGCCGTGGCCTGCTGCTGCTTGGAGGTGGCGGCAATCTCGGTGACCGAGGTGGTCACCTGTACCGACGAACGTTGGGCCTGGGCCACCAGGTTGGCCAGCGATTCGGCCATTTCGTTGAAGCCCCCTTCGATTGCGCCGAACTCGTCCTTGCGGTCCAGGTTCAGGCGCATGCTCAGGTCGCCCGAACGCAGCTTGTCCAGGGCATGGACAATAAGCTGCATGGGCGCGGTGATCGCACGCAACAGCAGCAGGCCACAGACGCCCGCGGCGATGATCGCCAGCAGCAGCGAGACGATCATGCTGCCCTTGGCCGTGTTCACGGCGCTGACGATGTCGTTGGTGGCAGCCTCGGCGGATTCGCGGTTGCGCTCGATGACGGTGTTGAGGTGCTTGCGACCGGTCACCCAGGCCGGGGTGAGGACTTCGAGGATCAGGCGCTGGGCTTCGGCGTAATTCTTCTGCCGATAGGCTTCGAGCACCTGGTCGACCGACTTGAGGTATTCCCCTTCCAGGCGCACGAACTCTTCATAGCTGGCCTGGTCGTCGGCGTCGCGGATGGTCGCCTGGTAACTGGCCATGTGCTGCTTGAGGCGATCGTCGAAGCCCTTGTACAGCTCCATGTCGGCGCTGGTGATCTCGCGATGGTTCGACAGGCCGACCAACTGCTGGGTGGTAACGTAGCTGTCGACCCAGGCACTGCGGATCATCGAGCTGTAGTAGACACCGGGAATGCTGTCGGACCCCACCGCCTCTTCGCTGGACTCGATCGCCACCAGCCGCGAGTAGGCGGCCACGATCATCAGCAGCATGATGGCGATGATCACGGCGAAACTTGCCAGGATCCGTTGGCGCAAGGTCCAGTTCTTCACATTCAGCCCTCAGGAATTCGATACGAGCGGGAAAAATCGCCGAAGTATAGCCCAGGCTTCCTACGCTTTTGCGGGTGAATACGGATAGATTCAGGCATCCATGCCTGACGAATTGGCCAAATGCCAGCTCATTGACCTGCGGCAAGCCTGACCTGGTTTTCCAGTTCCTGGCGCAGCGCAGGGTCCAGACGCAGTTGCCGTGCCAGCTCATCGAGGTAGGCGCGCTCCATGAAGTTCTCCTGATCGACCATCATCACGCTGGCCAGGTACATCTCGGCAGCCATTTCCGGTGTTTGCGCGGCACGGGCCACTTCGGCCGGGTCCAGTGGTTTGTTCAGTTCGGCGTGTAGCCAGTGCTGGAGGTCCTGGTTGCTGTCCAGGCGGGTGAACGCCTCCTCGATCAACGCCCGCTCACGCTCATCGATATGGCCGTCGGACTTGGCCGCCGCCACCAATGCACGTAGCACCGCCTGGCTGTGCAGCTCGGCCTGGGCCGGCGGCAGGCGGTCCAGCGTCTGCGGCTCGTGGTTGCCCGCCCCCTGGCGCGCCTGCCAGTTGCCGTAGGCCTTGTAGGCCAGCACGCCCAGCGCTGCGAGGCCACCGTAGGTGAGGGCCTTGCCACCGTACTTGCGCGCCTTCTTGCTGCCCAGCAGCAAGCCCATGGCGCCCGCTGCCAGCGCACCGCCACCGGCGCCGGAAAGCAGGCTGCCCAGGCCGTTGCCCGCAGACTTGCCGGCCACGCCCTTGCTGGCCTGGTTGCCGAGCAGTTCCTGACCCGATTTGAGCAGTTGGTCGAGCAGGCTCCGGGTATTCATCTGGCATATCTCCGCTGTAGGAAAAGAGGCTCCCAGAGTAGGCCCGGGCAGCTGCTTCGCCACTCGCGCAAATGCTTCCGAATGTTGCGCGGGAAGTCGACAAAAAACGAACTAGACTCGATCTGGCCAACAAGACCAACAAGAAGGCCGCCGATGAACGACCCGCAGCTGTCACGGCATTTCTTCGCCTGTTTCGAAGCCTGGGCAATACCCAGCCTCGACCTCTCCCCCGTCCACGCGACTCAGCAAGAGGGAACACCATGTCAGTGAACAAGACTGTATTGTTCGGCGCTCTAGTGGCCAGTGCCGGCCTGCAGGCCGCCCAGTTGCCGGACAAGCTCGGTGCCGCTGAAGGGCAGCTGGATATCATTGCCTGGCCGGGCTACATCGAACGGGGTGAAAGCGACAAGGCCTACGACTGGGTCACCGGCTTCGAGAAGGAAACCGGCTGCAAGGTCAGCGTGAAAACAGCCGCCACCTCCGACGAGATGGTCAGCCTGATGACCAAGGGCGGCTACGACCTGGTCACCGCCTCGGGCGACGCTTCGCTGCGGCTTATCGTCGGCAAGCGCGTGCAACCGATCAATACCGCATTGATCCCCAACTGGAAGAACCTCGACCCACGCCTGCACAACGGTGCCTGGTATGTGGTCAAGGACCAGGTATACGGCACCCCCTACCAATGGGGCCCGAACGTGCTCCTCTACAACACCAACGTATTCAAGCAACCGCCGACCAGCTGGAGCGTGGTGTTCGAGCCCCAGGACCTGCCCGACGGCAAACCCAACAAAGGCCGCGTGCAGGCCTACGACGGGCCTATCTACATTGCCGACGCGGCGCTCTACCTCAAGTCCGCCAAACCCGAACTGGGCATCCAGAACCCTTACGAGCTGACCGAAACCCAGTACAAGGCCGTGCTCGACCTGCTGCGCCAGCAACAGCCGTTGATCCACCGCTACTGGCATGACGCGACGGTGCAGATGAGCGATGTGAAGAACGAGGGCGTGGTCGCCACCAGCTCATGGGGCTACATGGTCAACGGGCTGCAGGCCGACAAGCAGCCAGTGGCCTCGGTGGTACCGAAGGAAGGCGCCACAGGTTGGGCCGACACTACCATGCTGCACAGCGAGGCCAAGCACCCCAACTGCGCCTACAAGTGGATGGACTGGTCGCTGCAACCGAAGGTGCAGGGTGATGTGGCGGCCTGGTTCGGTTCGTTACCCGCGGTGCCAGCGGCCTGTACCGGTAGCGAGCTGCTGGGGGCCGAGGGCTGCAAGACCAACGGCTTCGACAACTTCGACAAGATCGCCTTCTGGAAGACCCCGCAGGCCGAAGGCGGCAAGTTCGTGCCCTATAGCCGCTGGACCCAGGACTACATCGCGATCATGGGCGGGCGATAGGAGCGCCCCGGAACATGATTCAACCCATTGCTCTGATATGACCTCTGTAGGAGCGGCTTCAGCCGCGATCACCCGCACAGCGGGTGCCAAGCACCGCATCGCGGCTAAAGCCGCTCCTACAGACGACATGGCACCCGCCTACGGTTATCCCATATCGTCGGTTTGCCGGCGAAACGGGGCCGAATGAACTCGCATCAACCGATCAGGTAGCACCATGCCCCCAGCAGTCCAGTTCACCCAGGTTTCCCGCACCTTCGGCGAGGTCAAGGCGGTCGACCAGGTCAGCATCGATATCCAGGATGGCGAGTTCTTCTCCATGCTCGGTCCGTCCGGTTCGGGCAAGACCACCTGCCTGCGCCTGATCGCCGGTTTCGAACAGCCCAGCAGCGGTTCGATCCGTATCCACGGGGTCGAGGCCGCAGGTCTGCCGCCCTACCAGCGTGACGTCAACACGGTATTCCAGGACTACGCGCTGTTCCCCCACATGAACGTGCGCGACAACGTTGCCTATGGCCTGAAGGTCAAGGGTGTCGCCAAGCACGAGCGCCACGCCCGTGCAGAGGAAGCCCTGGCCATGGTGGCCTTGGCGGGCTACGGCGCACGCAAACCGGCGCAGCTTTCCGGCGGCCAGCGCCAGCGTGTCGCCCTGGCACGGGCGCTGGTCAACCGGCCGCGGGTGTTGCTCCTCGACGAGCCCCTCGGTGCCCTGGACCTCAAGCTGCGCGAGCAGATGCAGGGCGAGTTGAAGAAGCTGCAACGCCAGCTGGGCATTACCTTCATCTTCGTCACCCATGACCAGACCGAGGCGCTGTCGATGTCCGACCGGGTCGCGGTGTTCAACCGTGGCCGCATCGAACAGGTCGACTCGCCGCGCAACCTCTACATGCAGCCGGCGACCACGTTCGTCGCCGAGTTCGTCGGCACCTCCAATGTGCTGCGCGGCGAGCTGGCCCGGCAGCTCAGCGGCAGCCCCCTGCCGTTCTCCATCCGCCCCGAACACATCCGCCTGGATGGCCAGGCCACCAGCCACGAAGTGCAGGTCAGCGGCGAACTCCACGACATCCAGTACCAGGGCAGCACCACTCGCTTCGAGGTGAAACTGGACAACGGCCAGGTACTGGCCGTGAGCCAGGCCAATGACCGCTGGCAGGCCGATGCGCCGCCCTGGCACACTGGCCAGCGCGTACATGCCCGTTGGCCACGAGAGGCAATGACGGTATTGCAGGAAACCGTCCTATGAACCTTGCCTCGACGCACCCGGCAAGCTCGCCCCTGCGGCGCCTGAGCAACATGCTCTACCGGCGCCCCAACCTGTACCTGCTGATGCTGCTGGTCCCCCCCTTGCTGTGGTTCGGCGCGATCTACCTCGGTTCGCTGCTGAATCTGTTGTGGCAGGGCTTCTACACCTTCGACGACTTCACCATGGCGGTGACACCGGACTTGACCCTGGCCAACTTCGCCGCGCTGTTCAACCCGGCGAACTTCGACATCATCCTGCGCACCCTGGCCATGGCCGTGGCGGTGTCACTTGCCAGTGCCGTGCTGGCCTTCCCCATCGCCTACTACATGGCACGCTACACCAGCGGCCGCACCAAGGCGTTCTTCTACATCGCGGTAATGATGCCGATGTGGGCCAGCTACATCGTCAAGACCTACGCCTGGACCTTGCTGCTGGCCAAAGGCGGCGTGGCCCAGTGGTTCATCCAGAAATTGCACCTGGACGCACTGCTGCAACTGCTGCTCGCTGTTCCCGGCGTGGGCGGCAGCACTCTGTCGACCTCACACCTGGGGCGCTTCCTGGTGTTCGTGTACATCTGGCTGCCATTCATGATCCTGCCGATCCAGGCCGCGCTGGAGCGCCTGCCGCCCTCGTTGCTGCAGGCCTCGGCTGATCTGGGCGCCAGGCCAAGCCAGACCTTCCTGCAGGTGATCCTGCCGTTGTCTGTGCCGGGGATTGCCGCCGGTTCGATCTTCACCTTTTCCCTGACCCTGGGGGATTTCATCGTGCCGCAGCTGATCGGCCCGCCCGGCTACTTCATCGGCAGCATGGTCTATGCCCAGCAAGGCGCGATCGGCAACATGCCCATGGCCGCGGCCTTCACCCTGGTGCCGATCGTGCTGATTGCCGTGTACCTGTCCATCGTCAAACGCCTGGGGGCCTTCGATGCACTCTGACAAAGCCTCGACAGGCCTGCGCCTGGCGGCGTGGGGCGGGTTGCTGTTCCTGCACTTTCCAATCCTGATCATCCTGCTCTATGCCTTCAACACCGAGGATGCAGCCTTCAGCTTCCCGCCCCAGGGCTTCACCCTGAAATGGTTTGGCGTGGCCTTCGCCCGCCCCGATGTGCTGGAGGCGATCAAGTTGTCGCTGCAGGTGGCCTGCCTGGCCACGCTGATCGCCCTGGTGCTGGGCACCCTGGCCTCTGCGGCGCTGTACCGACGCAGCTTTTTCGGCAAGGAAAGTATCTCGCTGATGTTGATCCTGCCCATCGCCTTGCCCGGCATCATCACCGGCATCGCCCTGTTGTCGGCCTTCAAGCGCCTGGGCATCGAGCCTGGCCTGTTCACCATCGTGGTCGGGCATGCGACGTTCTGCGTGGTGATCGTCTACAACAACGTCATCGCCCGCCTGCGGCGCACTTCGCAGAGCCTGATCGAGGCGTCGATGGACCTGGGCGCCGACGGCTGGCAGACCTTCCGCTACATCATCCTGCCCAACCTAGGCTCGGCGCTGCTGGCCGGCGGCATGCTGGCCTTCGCCCTGTCATTCGACGAGATCATCGTCACCACCTTCACCGCCGGCCATGAGCGCACCTTGCCCATCTGGCTGCTCAACCAGCTCAGCCGCCCACGCGATGTGCCGGTGACCAACGTGGTCGCCATGCTGGTGATGCTGGTGACCATGCTGCCGATTCTCGGCGCCTATTACCTGACCCGCGGCGGTGAAAGCGTCGCTGGCAGTGGCAAATGACCCTGGAGGAGTCCCCTATGCAAACCCAAATGCTGATCAATGGCCGCCTGGTGAATGGCGAAGGACCGGCCTGGACCGTGCTCGACCCGGCCAAGGGCAGCGCCCTGGTGCAGATCAACGAGGCCACCGAAGCGCAGGTGGACACCGCTGTGCGCGCCGCCGACCAGGCGTTTGAAAGCTGGTCGCAGACCACACCAAAGGAGCGTGCCGCCGTGTTGCTGGCCATCGCCGAGGTGATCGAATGCCATGGCGAGGAGCTGGCCAAGCTGGAATCGGACAACTGCGGAAAACCTTATGCCGCCGCGCTCAACGACGAGATCCCGGCCATTGCCGACGTGTTCCGCTATTTCGCCGGCGCCACGCGCTGCCTGGGTGGTTCGGCGGCTGGCGAATACCTGCCAGGCCACACCTCCATGGTCCGTCGCGACCCATTGGGCGTGGTGGCGTCCATCGCGCCCTGGAACTACCCGTTGATGATGCTGGCATGGAAGATCGCCCCGGCCCTGGCCGCCGGCAATACCGTGGTTATCAAGCCTTCGGAGATGACCCCACTGACTGCCCTGCGCCTGGGTGAACTCGTCCAGGGCCTGCTGCCGGCCGGCGTCCTGAACATTCTCTTCGGTCGCGGCCAGACCGTTGGCAATCCGCTGGTCACCCACCCCAAGGTGCGCATGGTCTCGCTGACGGGCTCCATCCCCACCGGCGCCCACATCATCGGCGCCACCGCCGACAGCGTGAAACGCATGCACATGGAACTGGGCGGCAAGGCCCCGGTCCTGGTGTTCGACGACGCCGATATTGACGCCGCCATCGAGGGTATCCGCACCTTCGGCTTCTACAATGCCGGCCAGGACTGCACCGCTGCCTGCCGCCTGTATGTGCAGGACGGCATCTACGAGCGCTTCGTCGAACGCCTGGGCGAGGCGGTGGCCAGCCTCAAGCCTGGCCTGCAGAACGCCCCGGACACCGAACTCGGCCCACTGATCAGCGCCCAGCACCGCGACAAGGTGGCGGGCCTGGTCCAGCGCGCCATCGCCCAACCGCACATTCGCCTGGTTACCGGTGGAAAGGCCGTGCCGGGGGGCGGTTTCTTCTTCGAACCGACCGTGCTCGCCGATGCCCTGCAGGACGATGAGATCGTCAGTCACGAAGTGTTCGGCCCGGTGGTTTCCGTCACTCGCTTCAACGATGAGGCCCAGGCGCTGGCGTGGGCCAACGATTCCGAGTACGGCCTGGCTTCGTCGGTATGGACCCGCGACACCGGTCGCGCCCATCGCCTGGCGGCACGGCTGCAGTATGGCTGCACCTGGGTCAACACCCACTTCATGCTGGTCAGTGAAATGCCCCATGGCGGGCAGAAGCATTCCGGCTATGGGAAAGATATGTCGATGTACGGGCTGGAGGACTACACCTGCGTGCGCCATGTGATGTTCAAGCACTGAACCTGCTGCGATGAAGGCCGGCAAGGGTTCAGTCCCCGCCGGCTTTTTTCTGCCCCTTCAACAGAATTTTCCCTGTCTTTGCGCTTGCTCCAGCCTACCGTCCATCCATTGAGTTGCGCATAGCTGGTATCACAGACTGATACCATGAATAATCATCAGCACGCATTACTCGAACTTGTATTCAAGAAACCTGTTCCCCGAACACTGGACTGGCAGCGCCTGGAGTCGCTGTTGGTGTCGCTTGGCGCCAAGGTCGTCGAAGGCAGAGGGTCCCGCGTGCGTTTCGAGCTCAACGGCGAGGTCGCGACATTCCACCGCCCTCATCCCGACCGGCACGCCAAACCCTACCAGGTACGGGACGCCCGTCAGTTCCTGGAGCAGGCAGGAGTCACACCATGAACGTCATGAATTACCGCGGCTATTCAGCCCGCATCGAATACAGCGACGAAGACCAGTTACTGATCGGCCACATCGCCGGTATCCGCGATGTGATCGGTTTCCACGGCGAGTCGGTCGCCGAGCTGCGTCAAGCCTTCGAAGAGGCTGTCGACGACTACCTCGACACCTGCGAGCGCCTGGGCCGTGAACCGCAGAAAGCCTATTCCGGAAAGCTCAGCCTGCGCCTGGAACCAGCCCTCCACGCCAGCGTGGCCGCCAAGGCCGAACTGGCGCAGAAGAGCATCAACCAGTGGGTGAGCGATATTCTCAGCCAGGCAGCCTGCGGCTGAGTCAGTCGCGCAGGTCCGACTCGTGGATCGGGTTCGCCCGGCTGGTCGCCCGCTGGTACTGGGCCGGCCAGGTGGCCTTGTTGCCGCCCAAATCATCGTCGGCATGCAATGGCCAGTACGGGTCGCGCAGCAGTTCCCGGGCAAGGAAGATCACATCGGCCTGACCGGTGCGCAGGATGTGCTCGGCCTGGGCTGGTTCGGTGATCATGCCAACGGTGCCGGTGGCGACCTCCGACTCCTTGCGCACACGCTCGGCGAAGCGAGTCTGGTAGCCGGGGCCCGTCGGGATCTCGGCATTGACCGAGGTACCGCCCGAAGACACGTCGATCAGGTCGACCCCCAGGGCTCGCAGGCGGCGGGCCAGCTCCACGGTTTCATCCGGGTTCCAGCCGTCCTCGACCCAATCGGTGGCCGATACCCGGACGAACAGCGGCAGGTCCTCTGGCCAGGCCTTGCGCACGGCCTCGGTCACTTGCAGGGTCAGGCGAATGCGATTCTCGAAGCAGCTTCCGTAGTCGTCGCGGCGCTGGTTGCTCAACGGTGACAGGAACTGGTGCAGCAGGTAGCCATGGGCGGCGTGGATCTCGACGACCTTGAAGCCGGCCGTCAATGCGCGCTCGGTTGCCGCCACGAATGCGTCGATGATGCCCTTGATCTCATCGGTGGTCAGTTCGCGGGGTGGGGTGTGCTTCGGATCGAAGGCGATCTTCGAAGGGCCTACCGGCTGCCATCCCCCTTCCTCCGGTTTGACGCTGCCTGGCTTGCCCAGCCAAGGCCTGTGGGTGCTGGCCTTGCGGCCAGCGTGGGCAAGCTGGATGCCGGGTACGGCCCCTTGGGCGGCGATGAAGCGGGTGATCCGCTGCAACGGTGGTATTTGGTCGTCATGCCACAGGCCGAGGTCCTCGGCGGTGATACGGCCATCGGCGGTGACGGCGACGGCTTCGCTGATCACCAGGCCCGCGCCACCGACGGCGCGGCTGCCCAGGTGCACCAGGTGCCAGTCGTTGGCCAGGCCGTCGACGGCCGAGTACTGGCACATGGGGGAAACGGCGATGCGGTTGGGCAGGGTCAGCTTACGAAGGGTGTAAGGCTCAAGCAGCAGGCTCATGAGAGCACCTCCCAGGGGACTCCGAATGGTTGTCCGGTCCGGGCGCTCTTGGTGGGGATTGGGCCGGTGCCGGTCATTTTCAGACTAGACCATTGGGGGGTGACAGCTTCGCCTTTCAAGCGGGAGCGTTGCAGCGCCGATGAGATCGAGCGCCGCCCGCCTACCGAGTCCCCGCTCACAAACGCTGGATGATCAGTTCCCCGGAAGCCCCCGCCAACCCAGGCTGCCCCTCCCGCCCAGGTCGCCCATTGGCCCCGGCATCGGTGCTGTAGACCAGGCAGCCCTTACTGGCCCCACCGACCCCGGCCCGGCCTGCGGCCCCTGGCTTGCCCGGCGCGCCGCCATCCAGCCGAACCACGATCCGCTCACGCGGGAAGCTGTCAGGTACCGCGAGACGGACCCGCCCACCCGATGCCCCATCCTGCCCATTGCCACCATCATCGCCATTGGAGCCACGGCTGGCCTGCCCCCAGGTGCACCCACCTGACTTGCCATTGGCGCCATCGAGCCCGACGTACCCCGGTGCCCCCGCGCCCCCGCGGGCATCGATGGCCAACCGATCAGCCTCCAGTTCCGCCAATCGCAACTCCAGGTTACGGCCAGGGCGAGCACTGCGCTCGTAGGTGCCAGGCGCACCTGGAGCACTGATCTCGCTCCCCTCGCCCAGGGAGGCACGGGCCACATCAATGCTCAGCCCGCCCTCGGCAGGCGCAACGGCGATACGTGCATCACGGCCCAACTCGAGCCGGTCGATCTTCAGCTCGCTCAAGCTGGCCGGCAGCAGCAACGTCCCCGAGTCCGCTACCCGCAAATGCTGCAGATGCACGCTGGCCGCCTTGTTCGGCAGGCGCAACATGGAATGGGCGGCAACTTCGAGGCTTTCAGCCTGGGCCATGGGGGCCGCCAATGCGGCCAGCAACATCAGTTTACGCATGGCTCGGCGCCTCCTGCGGCCTGGGAATGGACATGACATGGAAGATGCCGGTCAGCAGGATCTGCAGCCGGTCGAACCAACGATGGCTGCGCCCGCGCAAGCTACCGTTGAAGAAGAGGATTTCGAGCACATGCAGCGTCAGCAGGATGATGCCCGCGGCATTGATGAGAAGATTGAGCGGCAACGGCTGCGGCATGAACAGATTGACCAGCACCACCCACCAGAACACCACCGTCAGAGCCTTGCCCAGGCCCAGGATGAACTTCATACCCCGCCCCCGATCGATTTGTTGTTATGTCGAAGCGGCCCGGTCGAGCGGGCCGCGACGGCAACAGTACCCCTAACGCCAGGCAACGCGCCAGAGGGGGTCAGTTGAGGTACAGTTCCACCCGTCGGTTGTGCGCCCGGCCTTCGTCGGTGTCATTGTCGGCCACCGGTTCACTCTCTCCACGGCCCAGGCTGGTCACTTTCTCCGGCGCCAGCCCCTGGCTGATCAGGTACTCCGCCACGCTGCTGGCACGGCGCTCGGACAACCCTTGATTGTAGCTGTCGGAGCCGACGCTGTCGGTGTGGCCAATGACCTTGATGCTGTGCACCGAAGGGTCGTTGAGTTTGGGCAGCAAGCTGTGCAAGCGTTCCTGGGCACCGGCCTCAAGCCTGTCGGAGTTGAAGGCGAACAGTACCTGGCCCTGATCGTCGAGGGTGATCACTTCGGATGTCGCGGCTGGCTCGGGTTGTGGCTGCGACGGTGGATACTGCGGCAGCGGGCAGCCCATGTGATCGACCCGGGTGCCGGCGGGTGTGTCAGGGCAACGGTCGCGGCGGTCGAAGACACCATCGCCATCCTTGTCACCGTCCTGGGCGTAACAGATCAAGCCACCGGCAATCGCCCCTGCGGCGCCGGCACCGGCCGCCCAGCTTGAGCTCTCGATGGCCCCCAGGCCACCGCCGACCAGCCCGCCCAGCAGGCTGCAGAGGGGCCAGGTCCTTTGATTGAGGGGTGCGCTGCCATCGCTGTGGGTGGCGCAGCCTGCCAGCAGGCTCGTGGCCACCACCAACGGCAGCGCCGCCTTCGACAAAACACGCATGGTGAATGCTCCTGTGTCACCGGCCGCTTCCGGTCACACAGGAGTAAAGACGCGCCCACGCCACTTCTCAAGGCACAGGCGTACGGCCATCAGCGCTGGATCTTGATCTCGGTTCGACGGTTCATGGCACGCCCATCGGCCGTGGCGTTGTCGGCGACCGGCTGGGTTTCACCGGCCCCCACCACCGAAACGAAGCTGGCGCGCGGCACGCCGCTTTCGATCAGGTACTCGGTGACCGAGTGGGCCCGACGCTCGGAGAGTTTCTGGTTGTATTTGTCGGAACCGACGCTGTCGGTGTGGCCCGTGACACTCAGGCGCGCGCTCGGCGCTTCTTTCTTCAAGCGCGTGGCGATGGTATTGAGGCGCTCCTTGTCGGCGGCGGTCAGCCGCGCCGAATCGAACTCGAAGCGCACGTCACGGATGACGATGACTTCTTCCTTCTGCACCACCACCTCTTCGACCACCGGTGGCGGCGCCGGAGGGCAACCGTTGGCGTCGACCTGCACACCGCGTGGCGTGCCCGGGCACTTGTCGCGGCTGTCGGGCACACCATCGCCATCCTCGTCGCCATCGCCATGGGCCCAGCAGTACCCGGCCGCCAGGCCACCACCGAGCAAGGCGCCCCAGCCAGCCCAGCTTGAGCTTTCTATGGCGCCCAGGGCCGCGCCGCCCACGCCCCCGACGGCAGCACACTTCGGCCAGTCGGTTTTCTGCAAACCTGCACAACCAGTCAACACACTGGTGAGCAGAACCAGGGGTATCGCTGTGCGTACTATGCTCATCTTGTTGCTTCTCCTAGGGGGAATCGGTGCTGAACCGACGCTCTGGGAGTAAAGACCGCCGTTTCCCGCTCTGCCAGCAATAAGCCACGACACAACTTGCCCCCTCTTTGCCATCCCGCCTGGGGCCGCTAGTCTTGAGCGATCTGAACGAGGAATGGCAATGACCGAGGTTTTCTCTCCACGCACACCCCAACAGGCGCTGGCCGCCCTGCTCGAGCGCTTCACGCCCCGCCGCCTGCTGCTGGTGGGCGCGCGCTTCCCGGCACTCGACGCCTTCGCCGCGGCGCATCCGGACACCCACATCGAAGTCGCGGCCCCCGGCCCGCTGCCGGCGGCAGTGGCCGCGCAGCGCTTCGACCTGGCCGTGCTGGTCGATTGCCTCGAACACCTGCCCAAGCGCGTCGGCCTGGAGTTGCTGGGCGGCATCCGCAACCTCAATGCCAACCGGGTGGCGGTGCTCACCGACCTGGCCGCCAGCGGCTGGCACGACACCGACTTCTTCGCCCTGGCGCTCTCGGCCAGCGAAAAATTCCAACGCGACGAGCAGGTGCTGAGCCTGTTCACCTATGATCTGCATGACTACAAGCAGGTCCCGGACTGGCTCAATGCAAGGTTCTGGGCCAACCCTGAAAATTTTGGCAAGTACTGGTGGTGATTCAAATGAGTGTCTCGGTCTGCCCCTGTGGCACTGGCAACCTGCTTGACGCCTGCTGCGGGCACTATCACGCCGGCACCCCGGCACCGGACGCGCAGTCGCTGATGCGCAGTCGCTACAGCGCCTACGTGCTGGGCCTGGTGGATTACCTGGTCGGCACCACCCTGCCCGCCCAGCAGCCCGGCCTGGACCGTGCCGGCATGGCCGCCTGGAGCGCCCAGAGCACCTGGCTTGGGCTGGAGGTGGAAAGCGCCGAGGTATTCGGCGGGCAGCCCGAACATGCCTTCGTCACCTTCACCGCGCGCTGGCACGACACCGACGGCGATCACCAGCACCGCGAACGCTCGGCCTTCGTCCAGCATGCCGGGCGCTGGTACTTCATCGACCCGACCGTGCCCCTGAGCGCCGGGCGCAACGACCCCTGCCCCTGCGCCAGCGGGCAGAAATTCAAGAAATGCTGCGCCAGTTATCTCGGTAGCTGAACATGCGCGCCCTGGCCCGCCTGCTGACGCTCAGCCTCCTGCTGGGCTGGCTGGCGGGCTGCGCCAGCTGGGGCGAAGACACCTGGCGCCAGCCCGAGGTGCATCTGGTCAAGGTGGAAAAGGTCAAGATGCGCCTGCACCAGCAAGAGTTCGTGCTCCACCTGCAGGTCGACAACCCCAATGACGAACGCTTGTTCATCCGCACCATCGCCTATTCGGTGCACCTGGGCGACCTGCTGCTGGCCCAGGACGAGGTCAGCCTGTGGCGCAGTGTCGGTGGCCATGCCCGGCGCACCTTCAAGATCACCACGCGCACCAACCTCTGGCAGCACCTCAAGCCCCTGGCCAAACTGCTGCGAAGCAAGCAGCCACTGCAATACCACCTGCGCGGCGACCTGGCTACCGGCCTGTTCATCCATCGGGACCTGCACTTGTCGCGCAGTGGTGAGATAATCCCCGGCGATCTAATACCGGAGTAGTCCCGCAATGACCCAGCAACCCCATGTCCATGGCCCCGACTGCAACCACGGTCACGACCATCACCATGATCATGACCACGGCCATGTACACGGCCCACACTGCAACCACGGCCACCAGGAGCCGGTGCGCAACGCCCTGAAGGACGTTGGCCGCAACGACCCTTGCCCATGCGGCAGCCAGAAAAAGTTCAAGAAGTGCCACGGCGCCTGAAGCAGTAACACGCTTCGAGCGGCAAGCTTGCAGCAGGAACCGGTCGGTGCACAGCCCACTTTCCTCTCGCAGCTTGCCGCTGCCGACCATTCGTAAATAAAGCGTCCCGACACCTTGCACGGCGACTGCGCGCTCACTACCTTAGCGCCTTTCCAAACCCCGCCACGCCTTGCAGGAGCCCCGTCATGGCCGCCGCCGTCCTTCCTCCGTTCCGCCCCCGCTTCGGCGGCGCCGCCGCGCTGCTCGGCATGCTTGCACTCGCCGGCTGCCAGATGGGCGGCTACCAGGACAGCGTGCCACCGACCACCGGTGTGCAACCGCTCAAGGGCCTGGCGCAGAACGTCTCGATACGACGCAACGACATGGGCGCCCCGCTGATCGAAAGCAGCAGCTTCCATGACGCCCTGTTCAGCCTCGGTTATGTGCACGCCGGCGATCGCATCGGCCAGATGGTCGGCATGCGCCTGCTGGCCCAGGGACGCCTGGCCGAGCTGGCCGGGCCCGATGCCCTGGAAATCGACCGCCTGATGCGCGCCGCCAACCTCAAGCAGAGCGCCGGCCAGCTCTATGCCGACGCCTCGCCACGGCTCAAGCGCTTTTTCGAGGTATACGCCCGCGGGGTCAACGCCTACCTGTTCCGCTACCGCGACAAGCTGCCCGCCGAACTGGCCCGCAGCGGCTACCGCCCGGAGTACTGGAAGCCCGAGGACTCGGCGCTGATCTTCAGCCTCTACGCCTTCAGCCAATCGGTGAACCTGCAGGAAGAACTCTCCTCCCTCACACTCGCGCAGAAGGTCGGCACGGACAAACTGGCCTGGCTGCTGCCCGGCGCCCCCGACGAGCCACTGGCCGAGGGCGAAGTGGACAAGCTCAAGGGCCTGAACCTGGCCAGCCAACTGCCGGGCCTGGCCTCGCTCGCCGCCGCCGGTCAGCAACTGGCCGACCTCGGCCTGCTGGGCAGCCCGGGCTCGTCCAACCTGGCCCTCGCCCCCGAGCGCAGCCGCAGCGGCAAGAGCCTGCTGGCCAGCGACAGCCGCGCGACCTGGGCGTTGAGCCCAGTACAGATCCACACCGGCAAGTACCAGGTCGGCGGCCTTTCGCTGCCCGGCCTGCCAATCGTGCTGGCCGGCTACAACGGCAAGCTGGCCTGGAGCAGCAGCGCCGTGATGGCCGACAACCAGGACTTGTTCCTCGAGCAGGTGCGCCGCCAGGGCAACCAGCTGACCTACCTGGCCGACGGCAAGTGGCAGCAGGCCCGCGCGCGCAACGAAACCTTCTTCGTGCGCGGCCAGCGCCCCCAGCGAGAGGTGATGTACGACACCCGCCACGGCACCCTGCTGCCGGGCCACGGCAGCCTGGCGCTGGCCCTGCACTTGCCACAGCTCAAGGACGACCGCAGCCTCGACGCCCTGTTCGACCTGACCCGTGCCACCACCGTGGAGCGCGCCTTCGACAGCACCCGCGAAGTCGCCGCCGCCGCCCTCAACTTCGTGTTCGCCGAACCCGGGCATATCGGCTGGCAAGTCAGTGGCCGCTACCCCAACCGCCGCGATGGCCAGGGCCTGTTGCCGTCGCCGGGCTGGGACAGTCGCTATGACTGGGACGGCTACGCCGACGCGATGCTCCACCCCTACGACCAGGACCCACCGGCAGGCTTCATCGGCCACGCCAACCAGCGCAGCCTGCCAAAGGGCTACGGCATGCAGCTGTCGAGCACCTGGTACTACCCCGAGCGCGCCGAGCGCCTGGCCCAGCTGGCCGGCAATGGCCGCCACGACAGCCGCAGCCTGATGGCCCTGCAGAACGACCAGGTCACGCCGCTGGCCGGCAAGCTCAAGCAGATGTTCGACGCCCCTGGCATGGCCCAGCCCCTCAAGCAGGCCATCGATGCCCTGCCAGCGGCCCAGCGCGACAAGGCACGCGACGCCCTGGCCCGGCTCAAGGCCTTCGATGGCCGGCTGAGCCCGGTTTCAAGCGATGCCGCGCTGTACGCACTGTTCCTCCAGGAAGTCACCCGCCAGACCTTCCTCGACGACCTTGGCCCGGAGTCCGGCCCGGCCTGGCAGGCGTTCGTCGGCAATGCCCAGCTGTCCTACTCGGCCCAGGCCGACCACTTGCTCGGTCGCGACGACAGTCCGTTCTGGGATGACCGCGGCACGCCGCAGAAAGAGGACAAACCCACCATCCTGGCCCGCAGCCTGGCAGCCGCGATCGATGCGGGCACCGCCCAGCTCGGTGCCGACCGCCGTGCATGGCAATGGGGCAAGCTGCACCAGTACCGCTGGCCGGCGCCCAACTACCAAGGGCTGGGCGACAACCTTGCCCGCTCACCGATGGCCGCGGGTGGCGACTTCAGCACCCTGGCACTGACGCCATACGCCTGGGGCAGCAGTTTCGACACCCGTCTGCCCGCCTCGGCGCGGATGATCGTCGACTTCGGCCAGGCCGAACCGCTGCAAGTGCTGACCAGCAGCGGCCAGTCCGGCAACCCGGCGAGCCGTCATTACAGTGATGGCCTGGACGCCTGGTTCAAGGGGCGCTTCACCAGCCTGCCGCTGCAACCGCAGAACTTCACGCGTGCCTACGGCAGTCAGCGATTGACGCTGGTGCCCGGCAAGTAGAACGTTCGCCAGCAAGGCTGGCTCCTACAGGTGGGGGCCAGCCTTGCTGGCGAACCGGTGCCCAGTACGTTCCGGGCCGGACAATGATGCACGGAGCACGAACTTGTGCTTCTATCCATCATCCCGGACCAGACCGTTTCCATCAGGACCACCATGCACCATTCGACCCACGACCTGCTGTCCCCCGTCCCCGGCATCGCCCGCCAGCTGCACAGTTTCCACTTCGGCCCACGCGGTGGTGGCAAGGTGTACATCCAGGCTTCGCTGCATGCCGACGAGCTGCCGGGCATGCTGGTCGCCTGGCACCTCAAGCAGCGCCTGGGCGAACTCGAACAGCAAGGGCGGCTGCGCCGCGAGATCATCCTGGTGCCGGTGGCAAACCCGGTGGGCCTGGAGCAGGTGTTGCTGGACGCCCCCCTCGGCCGCTTCGAATTGCAGAGTGGCGAAAACTTCAATCGCAACTTCGTCGACCTGTCCGATAGCATCGGCGACCAGATCGAGGCCCACCTGACCCAGGACCCTGCCCATAACCTGGCACTGATCCGCGAATACTTGCGTCGCGGCCTCGACGCCCATCCCGCGCACACGCCGCTGCAATCCCAGCGCCTCACCCTGCAGCGCCTGGCCTGCGATGCCGACATGGTGCTCGACCTGCACTGCGACTTCGAAGCCGTCGAGCACCTGTACACCACGCCGGAAGCCTGGCCTCAGGTCGAGCCGCTGGCGCGCTACCTGGGCGCTCAGGCCAGCCTGCTGGCCACCGATTCGGGCGGTCAGTCGTTCGACGAGTGCTTCAGCCTGGTCTGGTGGCAATTGCAGCAACGCTTCGGCAAGCGCTTCCCGATTCCCCACGGCAGTTTCTCGGTGACCATCGAACTGCGTGGGCAGGCCGATGTCAGCCACCCGCTTGCAAGCCAGGACTGCCAGGCAATCCTGGATTTCCTCAGCCACAGCGGTGTGATCGAAGGGCAACCCGCACCACTGCCTGCCCTGCGCTACCCCGCGACCCCGCTGGCGGCAGTAGAACCACTGACCACGCCTTTGGGCGGGCTGCTGGTCTTCCATGCCAAGCCTGGACAGTACCTGGAGGCCGGACAGCTGATCGCCGAGGTCATCGACCCACTGAACGATCGAATCACGCCGCTGCATAACACCCAGGCAGGCCTGCTGTACGCCCGCAGCCTACGACGAATGGCCACGGCGGGCATGGTGGTCGCCCACATCGCCGGCGAACAGGTATGCCGGAGCGGCTACCTGCTGGGTAACTGATGACCCGCAAGCGCCTTGATCACGCCACCGGTGCCGGTGGTGGCTCGTCGGGCAAGGTCGGCTCACCCGGCTCCATGGGGGGATGCTCACCAGGTTCGGCCGGCAGGGGCGTATCAGGGTCAGGCTGGTGCGGTACACCGCCCATCTGCATCGGTATGGGGGGGTGAGCGAGAAGCGACCAGGCGAGCAAGCCGATCTGGTTCGGCTGCAGCACGGCCAGCTTTCTGCTGATGGCGGGGTCGAGTTTCATGGGCTGCTCCTGACGAGAACCGGCACGCGTGCTGCGCGCCGGGAGCTGTTCTGTCATTGGAGTGCCGGGCGGGGAAGTAATTCCCCGCGCTTGTCGGCTCAGGTACGCGGCAGGGTGACGCCGCGCTGGCCTTGGTATTTGCCGCCACGGTCCTTGTAAGAAACTTCACATTCTTCATCGGACTCGAGGAACAGCATCTGTGCCACGCCTTCATTGGCGTAGATCTTCGCCGGCAACGTGGTGGTGTTGGAGAACTCCAGGGTCACGTGGCCTTCCCACTCCGGCTCGAGCGGGGTGACGTTGACGATGATGCCGCAGCGCGCATAGGTGCTCTTGCCCAGGCAGATGGTCAGGACATTGCGCGGGATGCGGAAGTACTCGACGGTACGCGCCAGGGCGAAGGAGTTCGGTGGGATGATGCACACGTCGCTCTTGACGTCGACGAAACTGCCGGCATCGAAGTTCTTCGGATCGACAGTGGCCGAGTTGATGTTGGTGAACACCTTGAATTCGTCGGCGCAACGCACGTCGTAGCCATAGCTGGAGACACCGAAGGAGATGACCCGGCTGTCGTGCTCGCCACGGATCTGGCGCTCGACGAACGGTTCGATCATGCCGTGTTCCTGCGCCATGCGGCGAATCCACTTGTCCGATTTGATGCTCATGGCGGGGTGTCCTGAAGAATGCGAGGTAAAAAACGAGATGCGCATCTTACCGGTCCCGGCGCCCGGGTTAAAGTTCCTTGCCCCATCCCGCGCCGGACGGGGCCTGCGCAGGCCGCCGATCCGAATTTCGCCAAAGCGCTTCTTGGCCATTGGCAGGCCGTGGAAAGTGGGTTAAGGTGGCGCCACTGTGCTGCACGTGACACCGAGAATCTCTAGTTTGATGCACGATACTCATCGGCCCATCGCTGAATTTTCTGCTCTCTTTGCGCTCAGTCCCGGTCAGGGTGTTTCCTGACCGTAATCAACTTTGTCCAAGGAGACAGAAACATGTCCAACCGTCAATCCGGTGTTGTTAAGTGGTTCAACGATGAGAAGGGCTACGGCTTCATCACCCCTCAGTCGGGCGACGACCTGTTCGTGCACTTCAAAGCCATCCAAGCTGACGGCTTCAAAACCCTGAAAGAAGGCCAGGCTGTTACTTTCGTCGCTACCCGCGGCCAGAAAGGCATGCAGGCTGAAGAAGTTCAGATCGCCTAAGTCGATCTCGCTTCCTAGCTTTCAAAAAAAACCCGCCATTGGCGGGTTTTTTTGTGCCTCGACGATCAACACCCTGTAGGAGCCAGCCTTGCTGGCGAACCGGACAACGCGGTGGATGGCACCGGCTATGCCGGTGTTCGCCGGCATAGCCGGCTCCTACGGATATCAGCCAGGACCGTCAATCTTCGCTGACAGTGATGCTAGGCATTGCTGGCGCTGCGGCTTCCTGCAGCACGATCCGCGCCCCCACTTGCCGCGCCAGTTCTTGGTACACCATGGCGATCTGGCTTTCCGGCTCGGCGATGGCCGTGGGCTTGCCACTGTCGGCCTGCTCGCGGATCAGCATCGACAACGGCAGCGAGGCCAGCAGCTCGACACCATATTGCGCCGCCAGCTTCTCGCCACCGCCCTCACCGAACAGGTGCTCGGCATGGCCGCAATTGGAGCAGATGTGCACGGCCATGTTCTCCACCACGCCCAGCACCGGGATGTTGACCTTGCGGAACATCTCCACGCCTTTCTTCGCGTCCAGCAGGGCCAGGTCCTGCGGAGTGGTGACGATCACCGAGCCTGCCACCGGCACTTTCTGCGCCAGGGTCAGCTGGATGTCGCCGGTGCCCGGCGGCATGTCGATCACCAGGTAATCGAGGTCATCCCAGGCGGTTTGCGTGACCAGTTGCAGCAACGCCCCCGACACCATCGGGCCACGCCAGACCATCGGCGTGTTGTCGTCGGTGAGGAAGGCCATGGACATGACTTCGACCCCATGGGCCTTGATCGGCACGAACCACTTCTGCTCGCGCACCTGCGGGCGGGTGCCTTCAGGGATGCCGAACATCACCCCCTGGCTCGGGCCATAGATATCGGCATCGAGGATACCTACCCGGGCGCCTTCTCGGGCCAGGGCCAGGGCCAAGTTGGCGGCGGTGGTCGACTTGCCGACCCCTCCCTTGCCCGAGGCCACGGCAATGACGTTCTTCACGTTGGCCAGGGCCGGCACCTGGGCCTGGGCCTTGTGGGTGGCGATCACGCAATCGATGGTCACCCGGGCCGAAGTGATACCTTCCAGGTTCTCGATCGCGGTCTGCAGCACCTGCGCCCAACCGCCCTTGAACAAGTCGGCGGCATACCCCAACTGCAATTGCACGCTGACCTGCCCGCCCTGGATATCGATGGCGCGCACACAACCGGCGCTGACCGGATCCTGGTTCAGGTAGGGGTCGGTGTACTGGCGAAGCACGCCCTCGACGGCGGCACGGGTGACGGCACTCATGGAGACTCCCATTGGCAAACTGAATACGTGACAGGCGCCTATGCTAACCCGTCAATCGTCAGCAGATGCGAACGCGGGGTGAAATAAATTCGCCAGCCCTTTATAGTGGCCGATCACCCTCATTTTTTACCCGTAGCCAGATAAGTAGCCGAGCCACCATGTCCGAGCCACGTCAGATTCTCGTCACCAGCGCCCTGCCCTATGCCAATGGATCCATCCACCTTGGCCATATGCTCGAGTACATCCAGACGGACATGTGGGTTCGCTTCCAGAAGCTGCGCGGCAACCAGTGCATCTACGTCTGCGCCGACGACGCCCATGGTTCCGCGATCATGCTGCGCGCCGAGAAGGAAGGCATCACGCCAGAACAGCTGATCGCCAACGTCCAGGCCGAGCACAGCAGCGACTTCGCCGACTTCCTGGTCGATTTCGACAACTTCCACTCCACGCACAGCGAGGAGAACCGCGAGCTGTCGGGCCTGATCTACACCCGCCTGCGCGACGCCGGGCACATCGCCACCCGTTCGGTGACCCAGTACTTCGACCCCGAGAAGGGCATGTTCCTCGCCGACCGCTTCATCAAGGGCACCTGCCCCAAGTGCGCGGCCGAGGACCAGTACGGCGACAACTGCGAGAAATGCGGCGCCACCTACGCCCCGACCGAACTGAAGAACCCGAAGTCGGCGATCTCCGGCGCCACCCCGGTGCTGCGCGACTCGCAGCACTTCTTCTTCAAGCTGCCGGACTTCCAGGCCATGCTGCAGCAGTGGACCCGTAGCGGCACGCTGCAGGATGCCGTGGCCAACAAACTCGCCGAATGGCTGGACTCGGGCCTGCAGGAATGGGACATCTCTCGTGACGCGCCCTACTTCGGCTTCGAGATTCCAGGCGAGCCGGGCAAATACTTCTACGTCTGGCTGGATGCGCCGATCGGCTACATGGCCAGCTTCAAGAACCTCTGCGCGCGCCGCCCGGAGCTGGACTTCGACGCCTTCTGGAGCGAAGGTTCCAAAGCGGAGCTATACCACTTCATCGGCAAGGACATCGTCAACTTCCACGCCCTGTTCTGGCCAGCCATGCTCGAAGGCTCGGGCTTCCGCAAGCCCACTGCGGTCAACGTGCACGGCTATCTGACCGTTAACGGCGCCAAGATGTCCAAGTCGCGCGGCACCTTCATCAAGGCCCGCACCTACCTTGATCACCTGCAGCCGGAATACCTGCGCTACTACTACGCCGCCAAGCTCGGCCGTGGTGTCGACGACCTCGACCTGAACCTCGAAGACTTCGTGCAGAAGGTCAACTCCGACCTGGTCGGCAAGGTGGTCAACATCGCCAGCCGCTGCGCCGGTTTCATCCACAAGGGCAATGATGGCGTAATGGTACCCGGCGATGCCGCACCTGAGCTGACCGAAGCCTTCCTCGCTGCCGCCCCGTCCATCGCCGAGGCTTACGAAAGCCGCGATTTTGGCCGCGCCATGCGCGAGATCATGGCCCTGGCCGACCGCGCCAACGCCTGGATCGCCGACAAGGCTCCGTGGTCGCTGGCCAAGCAGGAAGGCAAGCAGGAAGAGGTGCAGGCCATCTGCGCCCAGGGCATCAACCTGTTCCGTCAGCTGGTGATCTTCCTCAAGCCGGTACTGCCATTGCTGGCCGCCGACGCCGAGGCGTTCCTCAATGTCGCCCCGCTGACCTGGAACGACCACCTGTCCCGCCTGGAAAACCACAAGCTGAACCCGTTCAAGGCACTGATGAGCCGCATCGAGCCAGCCAAGGTCGAAGCCATGATTGCCGCCAGCAAGGAAGACTTGCTCGCCGCAGAAGCCAAGGCACCCGCCGGCAATGGCGAACTGACGAAGGATCCACTGTCGGCCGAAATCGAGTTCGACACCTTCGCTGCGGTCGACCTGCGCGTCGCGCTGATCGTCAAGGCTGAAGCCGTGCCGGGTGCCGACAAACTGCTGCAACTGACCCTGGACATCGGTGACGAACGCCGCAACGTGTTCTCCGGCATCAAGTCGGCCTACCCCGACCCGAGCAAGCTGGAAGGTCGCCTGACCATGATGGTGGCCAACCTCAAGCCACGGAAAATGCGTTTCGGGGTATCTGAAGGCATGGTCATGGCAGCCGGCCCTGGCGGTGAAGAGATCTACCTGCTGAGCCCTGACAGCGGCGCCAAGCCTGGTCAGCGCATCAAGTAAACCTCCGAGCCCCGGCCCTTTGGCCGGGGCATTTCCATCCAGTACCTGCTGCCGGATAATCACGGCATCCCGAGGCGGTAGGCATTGTCATGAGCGACTACGTCCTGGTTCTGGTCAGCGCCACACTGATCAATCTCCTGGCCTTGCAGCCGGGGCAAGCCGAGCGCGATCGACTGCATGTGCTGGGCCTGTGCAGTGGACTTCTGTTCCTGCTCGGGCTTCCTGGCGGTGTGTTGCTGGAACGCTACGTGCTAGCTCCGCTGCAATGGCAGAGCTTGCAATTGTTCCTGTTCTTGCCACTGATGATGGCCCTGGCATGGGGCCTACCACATGTATTGCAACGGCTTCGCCCGAACTGGCCCACGAACGGCCTGCAACCCTTGCTGATGAGCAACGTCGCGCTGCTAGGCTTGATGTTGCAACTCACTGGAGAGGGCCACGGGCCATGGCAGGCTTTGATCCGAGGGACGGTGGCTGGCGCGGGCTTCTGGCTTGCTCTCGCCCTGTTCAACGACCTGCGCGAGCGCAGCCGCCATGCGGAAATACCCGCGGCCTTGCGTGGTTTGCCGATCGAACTGCTCGGTGCCGGCGTGATGGCCTTGGCGTTCTCCGGGCTCAATGGACTATTCACACAATGAGTCTGATTCAACGCATCGACGCCCTGCTACCGCAGACACAATGCGGCAAATGCGGCCATCCAGGCTGTCGGCCTTACGCCGAGGGGCTGGCGGCGGGCGAAGCGATCAACAAGTGCCCGCCCGGTGGCCGCGAGACCATCGCGGCCCTGGCCGAGCTGCTCCAGGTACCGGTCATCGCGCCCGACACCACGCGCGGCCAGGCACCTGCACAAGTCGCCTATATCCGTGAAGCCGAATGCATCGGCTGTACCAAGTGCATCCAGGCATGCCCTGTGGATGCCATCGTCGGCGCTACCAAATTGATGCACACGGTGATTGCCAGTGAATGTACCGGCTGCGACCTGTGCCTGCCCGCCTGCCCGGTCGACTGCATCGATATGCGCCCCCTGCCGGACAACGTCGTGCCCATCGTCGATGGCCTTGCCCGCACCGACGAACAGCGCCAGGCACGCAGTCAACGTCGCAATCAGGCCCGACAACGCCACGAACGGCGTAAGGCGCGCCTGCATCGTGAAGTAGTGCGGCGCCAAGCGGAACGCGACGCCCGTCAGCACCAGGCGACCTTCATAAGCGCAAGCGATGCCGCGCTCAAACAGGCAAAAATGGCCGTGGCAATCAGCCAGGCGCAACTAGGCAAGGCACGCAACGCCTTGGGTGCCGCCCCCGACGCTACCCAACTCGCCCAATTGCACGCGCTGGAAACCGCCACCGAACACGCCCGCAAACACCTCGAAGAGCTGCAAGGCCATGCCAGCGCCTGACCCGCGCCTGCGCAACGCCATGGGCGTGGTCCTGCTGGGCTGCGCCCCAGGTATCCTGGCATTGCTCTGGCTACAGGGCTGGGGTGTGCTGATCAACCTGATGCTATGCGCCAGTGCCGCATGGCTTACGGAGGCGCTGCTACTCTCCCTGCGCAAACAGCCCATGGAAAGCGCCCTGAGTGATTTCAGCGCATTGGTGACCGCCGTGTTGCTTGCTGTTGCGCTGCCCGGCCAAGTCCCTTGCTGGCTGCCAATTTGCGCCACGGTCGTTGCCATCGGCCTGGGCAAACAGGCCTTTGGTGGCGTCGGTCGCAACCTGTTCAACCCTGCCATGGTTGGCTATGCGTTCGTTCTGCTGAGCTTTCCCCAGCAGATGCACCAATGGCCTGGCCAGTCGGTCGGCCTGATCGACAGCCTGCTACAGGCCTTCAACCCCGGCGAGCAGATCGACGCCTGGGCAAGCCCGACCGCGCTCGATGTACTGAAGCACAATCGCAGCTTGACGATCGACGAGTTGTTCAGCCAGAACCCGGCCTTCGGCCACCTGGGTGGACACGGTAGCGAATGGGTGAACCTGGCATACCTGCTGGGCGGTCTGTTCCTGCTGCACCGCAAGGTGTGCACCTGGCACGCCCCCGCGGGCCTGCTTGGCGCCCTCTTCCTGTGCAGCTTGCTGGGCTGGAATGGTTCAGGCTCAGACTCCCACGGCTCACCACTGCTGCACCTGTTCTCTGGCTCGACCATGCTTGCTGCGTTCTTCATTGCCACCGAGCCGGTTTCCGGCTGCCGGCGCCCGCTTGCCCGCCTGGTGTTCGGCATGGGCTGTGGCCTGCTGATCTACCTGATCCGCATCTGGGGCAATTTTCCCGATGGCACCGCGTTCGCCATCCTGCTGATGAACCTGACAGTACCAGGCCTGGATCGTTGGGCAGAACGCCGAGAACAGGTGCAGGCATGAACGCTCGCGCACGCACGGCCCTCGTGCTGATTGCAGTCACCGGGCTCAGCGTGGGCCTCAGCCTGGCCTGGCAGCACTGGACCGCCGACAGTATTGCTCAAGCCGAACGCCAGTTGCAGGAGCGCCAGTGGTTGGCGGTGCTGCCCCAGGGCAGCTACGACAACCAGCCATTGCTTGCCCCCCTTGAGCTGCCAGACTCGACCTTGCGCCATAGCCGCCTGCTGGCCGGCTACCGCGCAACGCGAGCCGGCAAGCCGGCGGCCGTCGTACTGCGCGCTGAGCTGCAGGGCTATGGTGGGCCGATCGAGCTGGCCATCGCTATTGATGCACAAGGTCGCCTGATCGGTGTTCGGGTCCTCCGCCAGCAGGAAAGCCCCGGCCTGGGCGACCAGTTGGCCAACCCGACATCGCGCTGGCTTGACCAGTTTATCGGTAGTCGACGTGACACCCCTCCCGAACAGGCCTGGGCGTTGAAGCGCGATCAAGGTGCCTTCGACCAGCTGGCCGGAGCGACGGTGACCTCGCGCGCCGTGATCAACGCCATTCAGGATGCATTGCGTTACTTCGACGAGCATAGGCCACTGCTCACCAGCGAGGCCGTCGATGAATAGATACTGGTTGCTGATTGCCAGCCTACCGCCCCTCATCGGCGCGACCGGGACAATCCTGCAGGGCGTGGCCATAGCCGTTTGCAGCCTGTTGCTGGTGAGCCTGCACCAAGGTTTGATGGCCCCGCTGCGCAACGCTCTAGCCCCCCAGCCACGCCTGTATGCGAGCCTCATACTGGCGGTGTCCCTGGCAACTTGCCTGCAACTCGGGCTACGCGCCTGGGCCCTGCCCCTGGCGCTGACCTTGGGGTACTACCCGACGCTCCTGGCCTTGCCGTGCCTCGCCATTGACCTGCTGCTACCCACCACAGGCCGCTGGCGCCCGTTGCTGATCAACCTGTGCGGCCTGTTCCTGGCTTGCCTGGCACTGGCCGCCTGCCGCCAACTGGCAAATGACTGGCTCGGACTGCATATCGCCCAACTCGCCCCTGGCGCCCTCATACTGCTCGGCCTGCTGCTGGGCTTGTACAATCACCTGCGCCCACCTACCTCACCCCGTCGTCAAGGAACCCTTTGACCCCATGAATGCCGCCAAACGCCTGGAGATCTTTCGCAGGCTGCATGAAGACAATCCTGATCCCAAGACCGAACTGGCTTATTCAACACCTTTCGAACTGCTGATCGCCGTCATTCTCTCGGCCCAGGCCACCGATGTGGGTGTCAACAAAGCCACCGCGCGCCTGTTCCCCATGGCCAACACCCCGCAAGCCATTCACGCACTTGGCGTGGAGGGGTTGAGTGACTACATCAAGACCATTGGGCTGTATAACAGCAAGGCGAAGAATGTCATCGAGACCTGCCGCCTGCTGGTCGAACAGCACGAGGGTGAAGTGCCGCAGACTCGTGAAGCACTCGAAGCCTTGCCCGGCGTGGGGCGCAAAACCGCAAACGTCGTGCTCAACACCGCTTTCCGCCAGTTGGCCATGGCAGTCGACACGCACATTTTCCGCGTCAGCAATCGCACGGGCATTGCGCCCGGCAAGACCGTTCTGGAAGTGGAGAAGAAACTGCTCAAGTTCGTCCCCAAGGACTATCTGCTCGACGCTCACCACTGGCTGATCCTGCACGGGCGCTACGTTTGCCAGGCCCGCAAGCCTCGTTGCGGCAGTTGCCGTATCGAGGACCTTTGCGAATTCAAGCACAAGACTTCAGACGATTGAGGCGGCAGGTAAAAACTGCTCAATACGATTGAAAAAATCTTTTTTACCCGCTTCGTGATTCCCGCTATAAGGACGGCCAAGGGCCCTTTGGCTTGGAGTGACGCATGAGCACCGATAAAGAAGACTTGGCTATCGACGAAGATTTCCAAAGCGCGGACGAGGACGTGGAACCCCAGGCCGAACCGGCCAAGACCAACCTCAGCAAGCGCCGCACCATTGACAACATGCTGGAAGAACGACGTCTGCAAAAGCAATTGGCCGACTTCGACTACGACCTGTAGCACAGTCAAGAAAAAGCCTCCTGAACGGAGGCTTTTTCTTTGGTGTCCCTTCCTGAATGAGCTTTACACCTGCCCAGATAGGCCTATCGGCCTACCTGGGCAGGTGTAAAGCTATTACAGGACTAGACACATTCAAGCCAGGCCGTGACGCTGGGCCAGTTCGATGAGGTCCACCAGGGACCGTGCGTTGAGCTTGAGTAACAAACGCGTCTTGTAGGTACTCACCGTCTTGTTACTGAGGAACATGCTATCGGCGATTTCCTTATTACTCCTGCCGCGCGCCAGTTGTTGCAACACCATCATCTCCCTGCCGGAGAGACGTTCGACCATCTCCACTTCCGTCCCGCCGCCCACCCCAGTCCTGCCCTTGTGCAACGCCTGATTGGGGAAGTAACTGTAGCCTGACAGCACAGCCTTGATCGCACTGAGCAACTCTGTCAGGTCTTGCTGCTTGCAGACGTAACCGGCGGCGCCTGCCTGCATGCAGCGCATCGAGAAATGCCCTGGTGCCTGGGAGGTCAGTACCAGCACCTTGCTCGCAGGACTCACCAAGGTTATCCGGGCGATGACTTCCAGTCCATCGAGCTTGGGGATCCCAATATCCAGAATGACAATATCGGGGAGATGATCCCGTGTCAGTTGCAAGGCATCCACACCGTTGTCGGTTTCCGCCACCACCTCGTAACCATGCCGCTCCATCAGCATGCGTACCGCCAGGCGAATGACCGGGTGATCATCCACGATCAGCACTTTGTTCATGCGATATCCATTGTTTCGTTATTTTTAATTACGACACTCCACCATAACCGAACATCGCAACGCTTTATGCAACGGTTTCCTTGGCAGAGACACTCAAAGAAACTACTTACTCCATTTAAGGAAATTTCCTACATGCCCCCGATACTCAAGGGCATGACCCTGCAGGCTGCAGCGTTAAAAAAATAGCACTGACGGTGACGGGATAAAATCGCAAACCATTTACATTCTGCGCAGGAAACTTCAACTACCTGCGCAGAATATTCAAATACATGAATCGATAAGTCGGTTTTCCTCACAAGGAAGCAGCACCAACTGATCCTGAGGAGACAAACAAGCTACTGATGAGCCATACCCGTCGCAGGCACTTATCATGAGTCAAGAATCAATCAGCCCACTGGCCCTCATCGCCGTATTCGCCGGTGTCATCGAAGCCTCGGCGCTGGCTTCGCTGCCATTCCTGAGCGAAAGCAGTCAGACCATCTACACATGGTTTCTGGTGGGATTTCCGTTTTTTCTGACGGTATTGTTTTTCCTGACGCTCAACTTCAACAGTAATACGTTGTTCGCCCCCGACAAGCATGATGCGCCAGCGCCCTGCCCTACCCCAGACAAGGCATCGCCCTCCCAGACCTCCAGCACACCTCCCGAGAGCTTGACTCCAAAAACCATTGCCAAGAAGCCACCTGAGACAGGCGAAGAACCCATGGTCATTGCAATCTCCGGTCCCGACAGCCGCAAGCTGATC